>JAWLHD010000018.1:0-20395 GCA_041690555.1 Anaerohalosphaeraceae bacterium | reverse complement strand
ACCTCGTTGGCGAGGCCGAAGGCGCGATCGGAGATAGTGCCCAAATTCACGCAACCGGGGCATTGGCAATGGTCGCTGCCGTCGGATGTCTCCATTGAGACCATGTCGAGGCCGGGTTGGGCGCGGAATTGGCGGAGGGCGTATTCGGTGGCGATTGCCCGGACGGCCTGATTGCTTACGCAGAGCTGGGGTCCGCGGCGGACGCCGTCGACGAGGGCGAGGTACTCGGGGTGGGTGTTGAAGGCGGTTTTGTAGTCGGCTATGATCGATTGCCATGCGTGGCCGCAGCGGATCTGGCGGGAGGAGGCCATGCGGTTGCGTCGGGCCCATGCTTCGTAGTCGGTCTGGCAGCGTTTTTCCCGGCGGTCGAAGAAGCCATAGCCGTACCATATTCGGCGTGAGAGGATGGCCGGACGGTCGGTCTCGTTCAGATAGACGGAGAGGGTGGGTATGGAGGGGATGACATGCCATTCTTCTGCGGGGAAGAACCAGCGGCAGCCGACGTGTTCGAGGAGGCGGAAAGCGGCGTGGGAGACGGCGAGTTTGGTTGCGCCGATGAGGCGTATTCGGTTTGGGTCGGTTCGGATGGCGTACGCTTCTCGGCCGTCGAAGTTGTTGTGAATTTGCAGGGCTTCATTGAGCGAGGGATCGGGAAAATCGTCGAGCGTGCCGAGGACAATGCCGCGCGCGCCGTCGCCGGTTTGTATGGAGAATTCGGCGCCGGTGATTTGTCTGAGAAAGGCAGCCAACTCATCTGCGACATTGCGCACGGAATCGCCCGGCCGTTGGGAGAGGATGATCGACACGGCGGCTTTGCCGTCGGTTGCCAGCGTTAAGGCTGCGGCGGGGCGGGACAGCAGCAGCAGGACGAGACAGGCAGCAGTCAGGGTTTTCATGTTACACCAGGGGCAGGAACTTTGCGAAGACGGCGGTTACGGCGAGGCCGATGACGCCGATTAGGCTGACGGTGACGGTCCATGTTTTGAGGGTTTCGACTTCGGTGAGGCCGCCCATCTTGGCGAAGATCCAGAAGCCGCTGTCGTTCATCCAGTTGCCGCACTGGGCGCCGAACCCGATTGCGGCTGCGAGGTAGACGGGGTGGAAGCCGATGGGCAGGTGGGCGCCATCCGGGTCGAGTATGAGGGCGGCCATCATTGCGGAGGTGGTGATCATGGAGACGGTGCTGGAGCCCTGGGCGAACTTGAGGAGGCAGGCGACGGCGAAACCCATGAAGAGGAGCTTGAGACCTACGACGTGCGTTGCGCCTTCGCCGACAAAGATGTTTTGAATTGCGGGGCCTATCTGAGCTTCTTTCAGCATTGCGCCGAAGGCTCCGCCGCCGGCGGTGATGAGGATTATGACTCCGCCGCTCATTAGAGAGGATTCGACGATTCGGCTCATTTCGGTTCGCGTCGGCTTTCGCTGGCGATAAAGGACGGTCAGTGCTATTGCGGCTGAGAAGAGCATCGCAAGGTTTGCGTTGCCTATAACGGCGGTCAGCCTGGCGGCCTGGACGATGCCCTGGGAGGCACTGTCGGCTTTGGCAAGAGCGGCGAGGATTGTGTTGGCGGAGATGAGGATGACGGGCAGTATGATCGGCAGCAGCGATACGAACAGGCCCGGGAGCTGATCGTCGGGGAGGGGCTCTGGTTCGGGTGCGCTGCCTTCGATGGGCCGCATGGGGATGTCGATTTTGGTGGTGAGCCATTTAATGAAGAACATGATGAGCACGGCGGTTGGTATCGCTACGGCGAGGCCCATCATCATCATCATGCCAATGTCGACTTTCAACTCGCCGGCGATGATGAGCGGACCCGGGGTTGGGGGCACGAGGGAATGGGTGATCGAGCCGCCGGCACCCATTGCGAGGATAAGGAGCAGATACTTACGGTTGGTTTTTCGGTGCATCGATCTTGCCAGGGGCAGGAGGAGGTAGAATACGGTGTCGAAGAAGACTGGCACCGAAAGCAGGAAGCCGCTGGACATGAGTGAGACGGCGGCTCTTTTTTCGCCGAGGATGTTCATGAACATGCGGACGACACGGTCGGCGGCGCCGGAGTCGATGAGGCATTTGCCGATAATGGCGGCCATTGCGATGATGATTCCGATGCCGCCTGCTGTTCTTCCGAAAGCGACGGCTACACGGTTGATCTTGTCGGACCATTCGCCGGGAGCGAGCAGGCTGACGACGATTGCGGCGGTGATGAGGGCGACGAAGGCGTTTATTCTCAGCACGATGATCATGCCGACGACGGTGGCTACGGCGATGCCGAGTATGACGAGGGGGTGCAGGTCAAACAAGGGAGGAGCCTCCTAATCGAGTTGCTGATATTTCACTGCAAGATTCATAGACGCATGATAGCCTTGGCAACAATTGGTGACAAGCACAATATGCTCATGCTGAAGAAGGCGTCTGGCATGCCGGATGCAGTAGAGTGTCGGGGATGGTCCTGTAAAAAACGGGTCGGCGGTGTACGGAAGGGGGTTTCTTGCGGTAGCTTGTTTTTTTGCAAGTCCTTTGTAGTAAAGGTTTTAGCTTTGGGTATAATTCGGCAGGCGGGACTTTGAATTAAGTGGAGGCGGTGTTATCCCGACGAAAGTAATTACGCATCGAACCGAAAAGTGTGATTGGGAAAGGTTCCTATGGGTCAACATGTCCGGTACAGCGAGCTTAGCCGCAAGCAAATGAAGGCTCTGGAGATGCAGGGTTGTACCGCGGAGGACTGGGCTCGGGTGGAGGTGGTTCAGCCTTTGGACGTTTCGCGTCTGCGGGACTGTCATTTCAGCGGGCGGATTCGGATCGGCCTGCTTGACGGGGAGGTTGTTCTGGACGGGGGGATGACGCGCAAGACGGGTCTGTATAACGCGACGCTGTCAAACTGCACATTGGGGAACAACGTCTACGTGCATAATGTGGAGAATTACATCGCCAATTATGACATATGTGACGATGTGATGATCAAGCATGTTAGCGTGCTTGCGGTCGAGCGTGACTGTTCGTTCGGCAACGGCGTTGAGGTGGCTGTGATCAACGAGACCGGCGGGCGTGAGATACCGATTTATGACCATTTGTCTGCGCATACGGCGTATATTCTGGCGATGTACCGGCACCGGGGTGAGGTTGTCTCGCGTCTCAGGAAGCTGATCGGGCGTTATGTTGAGAGCGTAACGAGCGGACGGGGGGTTATTGGAGCGTGCACGCGGATAGTGAACTGCGGCACGATTCGCAATGTTAAGATCGGTCCGCACGCGGTTGTGCACGGGGTGAGCCTGTTAGAGAACGGTTCGATCAACAGCAGCAGCGAGGATCCGTGTTTCGTGGGGATGAACGTGATCGCGCGTGACTTCATTATGTGCAGCGGCGCGCGTGTGAGCGACAACGTCATTCTGCATCATTGTTTTGTGGGGCAGGGCACTGAACTTGCCAAGCAGTATTCGGCGGAGAACTCGGTTTTCTTTGCCAACTGCGGGGGCTTTCACGGCGAGGCGTGCTCCGTGTTTGCGGGTCCTTATACCGTTACGTTTCACAAGTCGACGCTTCTAATCGCGGGGCTTTATTCGTTCTTGAACGCGGGCAGCGGTTCCAACCAGTCGAACCACATGTACAAGCTTGGGCCAATGCACCAGGGGGTCGTTGAGCGGGGCAGCAAGACGGCGTCGGATTCGTATATACTCTGGCCGGCACGGGTGGGGGCTTTTTCGCTTGTGATGGGAAGACATTACGGGAATTCGGATACATCGGACCTGCCGTTTTCATATTTGATCGAATACAAGGACGAGAGCGTTCTGGTGCCGGGAGTGAACCTGCGGAACATCGGCACGGTGCGTGATTCGCGGAAGTGGCCGCAGCGGGACCGGCGGCGCGATCCGGTCAAGTTGGACAAAATTATCTTCAACCTTCTGACTCCGTGGACGGTGCAGAAGATGATGCGCGGGCGGGAGATACTTATTTCGCTGAAGGAATCGTCAGGCTTGACATCGCAGAGCTTCTATTATAACGGCGTGCGGATCAAGCGATCGAGCCTGGAACACGGGATTGCCTTTTATCAGTTGGGCATCGACAGGTATCTTGGCAACATCCTTGTCAGCAGGCTGCGCAGGCATCCCGTGGACAGCGCAGAGCAGTTGCGCGAGGTTCTGGCGCCTGCTACCGAGACGGGCGGTGGGCGGTGGATAGATCTGGCAGGCCTGATTACGCCGCATGAGGTGGTGGAGAAACTTCTGGCGGACATAGAAGGCGGGTCGGTTGACTCGCTGGAGCAGGTCTCAGAACGTGTAGATGCCATGTACGATCGTTTTGAGGATTACCAGTGGCGATGGGTGGTCGAGGCACTGGCGGCGAAGATGGGCAAGCCTTTCGGGCAGTTCAGCGCCGCAGACGTGGCGAGTATCGTTGGGGACTGGATCAGGGCGGTGGAGGCGCTGGACCACATGCGTGTAAGCGATGCACAGAAGGAGTACGGGCCTGCTTCGCGGATCAGCTTCGGCATCGATGGCGGGGACGAGGATCGAGACGCTGATTTCGAGTCGATTCGCGGTACGCCGGAAGACAACGCCTTCATACGCGAGATGAAGGAGCGACTTGAGAACAAGAAGCAGACGGCGGTGGATCTGATCTCAAGGCTTGAAAAGCTTTAGGGGGTGTCGCGAGTCAGGGGGCGACGCCGATGTCGGGGACAACGGGCTCCCATTCGACTTTTGCCGCGCCCAGGAGCGTACCGGTGGCGTAGGCGAGATCCACGAGCGAGATCTGGTAATTGGTCAGGGCGGCGACTTCCGCGCTCAGGGCGTCGGCGAAGTTTGTCTGTGCTTCGAGGACGTCGGTGCTGGTGCGGAGGCCGACTTCGAACTGGCGGATCTCGGCCTGGTAGAGGCGTGCCTGGAGGATTGCGCTCTGGCGGCCGGCGAGTATCTGCTGCCAGTTGGCCTCAACCTGGTCAAGGGCGTTCAGCACCTCCTGGCGGATCATCTGACGGCGGCTGTCGCGGGATGCGAGGCGCTGGCGCCGGGTGAACAAAGCAGCACGCAATTCGTTTCGTCTCTGGACGTTGCCCAGAGGGACCCACAAACTCACACCAAGGAAATGGCTTTCGAAGTTTTTGTCGTTGAGCATGTCGAGGGCATCGCTGCGCGTTGGTCCGACTCCGTTGACGCTGTAAGTATAGTCCAGATTCACGAGGGGCAGCGCCTGATTGCGGGCAAAATCGATTCGGCTGACATCCTCGGCGAGCATGAGTTCAAGTTCGAGGAGCTCGGTGCGGTTTTCCATGGCAAGTTCCATAACGCTGTCGGCTTCGAACAAGAAATGCTGCGGGTCTGGCTCGGTTGCAGGCAACATGACTGAGGGGGATCGCATGTCGAGGCCCGGCTTGTTAATGGTGCGTTTGAACTCGCGCTGTCTGTTTCGCAACTCGTTTTCGGCGGTGATAATTGCGGCAAGCTGGCGTGCGACGCCCGCTTCTGCGCGGACGATCTCGACCTGTGCGCTCTGGCCGGCCTGGACGAAGCGTTTGGCTCGTTCAAGCTGCGCGACGGCAAGGTCGTGCTGCTGCCTGCGGACCTCGAGTTCTTTTCTTGCGGCATAAAGGCGCCAGTATGCACGGTCGGCGGCGGCGAGCACGCGTATTACCTCCAGCTTGGCGGCATTGTCCTGTATCTGCTTCTGATATCTGGCGAGGCGAATGCTGTGGAGGTTGGCTCGTTTGCCGGCGTTTCTCAGGAGCGGCTGGCTGACGGAGAACGTGAAACGATCTTTGTACCAGGGACTGAACGGTGAGTCGTCTTCGAGGTTTTTGGTGCGGTCGTCGGCGAGCCCGAAGGAGAGCGTTCCGCCCGTTTGCAGGGGCATTTCTACGCCGTACTGCATTGCGGCGTTGGCGACCTGCGAGCCGCTGACGCTTGGGATGACGGTGTTGTCGGGCAGGCGCGTGAAGGCCTGCTGGGGCTGATCGATCCGGTTGAGGTTGGCGCGGGCTGAGAAGACCGCCTCAAATTTGGCCTCTTCGGCGCGGAGCCGTGCCTGGGCGATTGCCGGCGCGATGAGACTGGCCTTGAGCTGGAGGTTGTTTTCCAATGCGAATGCGCGGGCCTGTTCGAGTGTAACGGTCATTTCGGCGGTCGGTTCGATGGCGTTTGGTTCGGCGGGGTCAAAGGCTTTGGTTGCGTTGGGGTCGGCGGCAAAGTCTTCCGGCTGCCAGGTCTGGATTGTGCGGAGTTTCTGGTGGTCGATGTCCAACGTGTAGAATGCATCCTCTTCCTTGATTGGATTGCAGCCGGCGACGGAGAGCAACACCAGGGCGGCGGCCAGTGTAATAAACGCTTTGCAGTTATTCATGTCTGAGGGCCTCAATGGGATCGAGTCTTGCGGCTTTGGCGGCCGGGAAGAGTCCGAAGAAAATGCCTACGGCGGCGGAGAAGCCGAACGACATCAATACCGCCCAGGCAGGTATGTGTGCCTGGTGGAGATTGGCCTTGGGTATTTTGGTTATGAAGAAGGTGACTACCTGGCCAAAGCCGACGCCGAGGAAGCCGCCAACGCAGCAGAGAACGACTGCTTCGATGAGGAACTGTGTGAGGATGGCGGAGCCCTTTGCGCCGACGGCTTTGCGGAGTCCGATCTCGCGGGTGCGTTCGGAGACGGAGACGAGCATTATGTTCATGATGCCCACGCCGCCAACGATGAGGGAGATGCCGACGATCCCGCCTGCGACGGCGGTGATAGTTCCCATAACGCGTTTGAAGACGCGGACCTCGCTTTCGACGGTCTGTACTCGAAAGGTATCGGGGTCGCCGGGTTTGATGCGGCGGGTTTTGCGGAGGAAGAATGTTATTTCGGCCTTGGCGTCGTCGGAGAGTTCCGGAGTTCGGCTGGCGGCCATGACGTGGAACCACGGCTCGTCCATTCGGTAATGCGTGAGGAAGGGGATAAAGACTTCATAGTTTTCGCCTCGGCCTCCGACTCCGAAGGCCATCGAGGGTCTTTCCTCGATGATTCCGACTATGCGGAAGCTGTTGTTGCCGATGATGATTAGTTCGTCGACGCAGTCCCGGTCAAGGCGCAGCTTGTCTCGCAGGGCGGGATCGATGAGACAGACCTTGCGGCCCTGGGTTTCATCGACGAGGGAAAAGGGGCGTCCTTCCAGCAGGCTGCGGCTTTCTATGTCGAGCCATGCGGCATCCACGCATGTAATGCGTGCGCTTTCGATGGCGCGTTCGCCGTAGCGGACGCTTTCATTGAAGCCGCTGACGCGTGTGAAATCCTTGACGGACGGGCAGTGTTCGAGAAGGCCGTCGAACTGTTCGGGCTTGAACTTGATCAGCCGCCATGAGGCGTTTTTCAACGGTCCGGAATCAGGCCAGTTTGGCGCGACGAAGACCTTGTTGGTGCCGAAGGTTTCGAGGTCGGCCATAATGGTGGTTTTTAAACCGGTCAGCGCGGCGATTACCGCCGTAACGGATGCGACGCCGATTATGATTCCCAAGGTGGTCAGCACAGAACGTACCTTATTGGCCCATATCTGACTGGTTGCCAGGTGGATACTCTGCAGGACGAGGCGCAAAAAGCTCAAAGGAATGTTCAGGAGGAATTTCATAGCCGCTGTCCTCCGTGGCGGAAACGGCAGGCTTCGTCGCGTTCGATGGGCAGGTCGCTGAGGATGCGGCCGTCCAGCATACGGACGACGCGTTGAGCATGGCATGCAACATCGGATTCGTGCGTGACCATGATGATCGTCTGCCCCTGGCTGTGAAGTTCGCTGAAGAGCGCGAGAATCTCGCGACTGGTGCGGGAATCAAGATTGCCTGTCGGCTCGTCGGCGAGCAGAATGCTTGGGTTGTTTATGAGCGCACGCGCCAGTGCGACCCGCTGCTTTTCGCCGCCTGAAAGCTGGTTTGGGCGGTGTGTCATACGTTCGCCGAGGCCTACCCGCTGCAGTGCTTTTGTCGCCTTTTTTCGCCGAAGGAAAGATGCATTACGGGCGTAAATCAGGGGCAGTTCGACGTTCCTGACGGCGCTGAGGCGCGGCAGCAGTTCGAAGGACTGGAAGACGAAGCCGATCTTTTCGTTGCGTGCGGCGGCGAGGGCGGCATTGCTCATCCTGGTGGTGTCGAGTCCGTCGAGCTCATAAGTGCCGGAGGTGGCCCGGTCGAGGCATCCGATAAGGTTCATAAGAGTGCTCTTGCCTGAGCCGCTCTGGCCCATGACGGCGACGTATTCGTTTTGGCGGACCTCGATGCTGACGCCGTCAAGCGCATTAATGCGTTCGCTGCCGACCTTATAGATCCGCATGACATCTTGCAGCCGGATCACGATTCTGGCGTTGTTCACGCGTCGTTCTTTCCTTGTGTGTGGGGAGTTTGGCTGGTTTTTTCGGCGTCCTGATCATCCTGCCTCTTTTCGGCTTCGTCGCAGATGAGTTGATCGTGCCTGATGCTTTCGAGTATTTTGTAGGGTCCGCAAACGACCTTGTCGCCGTCGTTGAGGCCCGACTTGACGATGATGTGGGTCATGTCGCTGTGGCCTATGCTTACCGGGGTTGCCACAGCCTTGCCGTCAACGAGGCGGTAGACGACCAGGGCGTCGGTCTTGGCGCTGTCGACGTTGGGATTATTCTGCCTGATGTCGAGCGGGAGATCGTCGACTTTGCGGCTGACAACCGACTGGCTTGGGACCTTGAAGATGCCGGAATGCGTGATCGTTTCGATGTCCACATCGGCAGTCAATCCGGAGTGGAGCCTGGCGGCGTTTTCGTCGAGCAGTATTTCGGTCTTGTAGTATTTTGTACGGGTCGGGGACAGGTCATGGGTGAGGGCAATGGTGTCGACGGAGCCGGTGAATTCTTCGTCCCAGAAGGCCTGCACTCTGACTTTGGCTTTCTGGCCGACCTTAAGGTTGCCGATGTCGGCTTCGTCGACCTGCGCGACGAGAATCATCTGCGACAGGTCCGCCACCTGCATGATGACCGTCCCGGGATTGTTCATTGTGCCGGTCATTACCATTTCACCTTCTTCAGCATTGATGCGTGTAATGACGCCGTCGATTGGCGAGGTAATCGTGGTGTAGCTCAAAGCTTCTTTGGCCTGTTCAATTTCCTCGCGGGATGCGTCGAGGCGGTGCTGCAGGACGACAAGGTTCAACTCGGCAGCGTTGAGCGCGTACTGACCGGCGGCGTAATTGGCTTGCAGTTCGGCGAGTCTGCATTCGATCTGGTCAAAGGCTGCGCGGCTGATGTCATGCGATTCAAGCAGTTGCTTCTGTCGCGCGAAGTCGTTTTCGGCCTGTTTAAGCCCGGCGGCTGTTGCGTCAAGAGCGGCTTTTTGTCTGGCGATGTTGGCCTTCTCGACGGCGATATGCGCCTCCTGTGCATGGAAGCCCGCCTGTGCGAAGCGCAGCCTGCTCTCGAGGTCGTTGGAGTCGAGCCTGATGAGCACTGAAGGCGGCAGCAGGGGCTCGGCGTTCTGATTGCCTTTTGTGACGCGAGCGCCCTCTTTGTGCGGCAGCTCGACGATGCGGGCGGATACCTTTGCGCTTATATCGACTTTTGTTCGGGGCTGGATTTCTCCGGGGGCCGTTACGAACTCGGTCAGTTCACCTGGGGCGATTACATCGATCCGTACGGGCGTCGGGTTGGCTGCGCCGCGGAGTCCGGCCTTGAGGTATTTCTGGAAACCTATCACCGCGGCGGAGGTCAGCACCACGGTTACAATGATCGTGGTCTTGAAGTACTTTCGCACTTTGGGCCTTTCCATCACAAGTGAATACTGCCAATGCCATTGTCTTCGGCACGGTCGGGCAAGGGCGTCGAGCCTTGCGGCCGGTACCAACTTTAACCCGACCTTGGGTAATTATAGTATGTCATTATACAAAATGCAATAGCGAAAAGGATCAGCCATGCATACACAGGCATACAGACGCGCAGACGAGGCGGATATTACGCCAAAATCCAGATTTTTGTCGGGCGGGCGTCTAAAGTGCATCACGGCGGATCGTTATGTCGGCACCTGAACAGGCGACCAGGAACTGTACGGCGGACACCGTCTGCCGCTGCAGCATCTGGATTTCGGTTGCCAGGGGTCGTTCCAACAGTCCTCCAACCGACGCGGCGAAGTGTTCAAAGGGGGGCACTGAATCGACACCAAGGAAGCCGGCGGCCGCCAGGGGCGGTCCGGCATTTACAGGCTCAGGGGCGTCGGCGTTGAAGTATGAAGTCGCAAGCAGGAGCGTCAGCAGAAGTACCGCGGCGGCGCATGCGACTGTCGCGATGGAGCGGTGGTTTGCCACAGGCCGGCTGTGCAAGCCGGCGCCGTAGCCGATGATCGCCGTTACGCGATCGCCGAGGCGCGCGGGGACAGCAGGCTGGGCCATGGCGGCCTCCAACGAGAGCCGTTCACCCAGTGCCAGCGAAGATGTGAAGAAACTTCGGCAAGCGGCGCAGCGCATGAGGTGACGCCGGCACCCGGCGGACAACTCGCGGCTGCCGTCAAATGTGGTTGATATTTTCCATCTGTATAACAGGCACAACATTAAGCACCCGATCTTTCGGTTAAACGCTTCTGCTTTTTTACTGAGGGGGCCTGCTTTGCGGCGGCGTCCGTGGATTGTCTCTGGAGCTTTGCGGCCATTGCCTTTCTTGCGCGATAGAGCAAGACTTTGACATGGACCTGAGTGAGGCCTATTACATGAGCAATTTCCTTGACGGACATGTCCTGCGAGTATCTCAGCCATAAGGCCTCGTATTGATTGGGGGGGAGTGTTCTGGCCAGCGACCAAAGGCTCCTGCGGAACTGAATCTGTTCGAGGAGATCATCCGGAGGGGGGTAAGAAGTCCTTGCGGGCATCGGCAACCTGACTGTCAATGCGGCTTTGCGATTCCTGCCCGCGGCGAGATTTCGGCCGATTGCGTAGAGCCACGTGGTGAATTTGTGTTTGCCGTCGTATTGACCGAGCTTGAGATAGGCGCGGACAAAGGTGTCCTGGACGAGGTCTTCGGCGTCTTCGATGGCGCCGACCTTGTGCCGCATGAAAGCCAGCAGACCGGGTGCACACCGGTCTACCAGCTCTGAAAAACAATCCGTACAGCCGCACTTAGCGGCGGTGACCAGTTGTTCATTGGTCAGTGATCTGACGACTTTGCAGTCAGTGCCCGTACTCAATCTGATGGGCCTTACTGGTTGGACGCCGCTGTGTTGCCGGTTTGTGCTTGTAGTTTCTTGTCCCATTCTGCTTTTATGAATGCCGCCACATTGTGGATGTCGGCTTCCAATCTGACGCGGACCAGGTTGTTCCGCGTTGTGACATTGATCGCCGAGGCCAGTTCTGCGATCTGCGGCTGATCCTTGCCGGCGAGATTGAGCATCGCGACAATGCCCTGGACGACTTGGGCGAGTTCGCGGGCGGTGTCCTCGGAAACGGCCAGAAGATTCAGTTCGCCGAACAGTTTGCCGTCGACTTCTCCGACGCTCAGGGCTGTCTGTTCAGTGTTTTTGAGCATGACTGTCTGCTCCCACTGGCCGGCCATTGCGCCTACGCCGTCAGCGGCGGCGACAATAAAGGCGTCTCTTGCGGAGCGGCGTATGAGCCCAAACTGCTGTTGGCCGCGCGCACTGTCGGCTTTTCCGTCCAGCACGTCCAGGCCATGCTTAATTGTGTCCAGACTGTGGCCAAGGATTACGCGATTGCTGCCGTGGAAACTGCCGTACTGCCGCTTGCTTTCATCGCCGCCGTGCTTGTCGTCAATCCAACTGCGTATCTGGTGAGTTCCATAGGCACTCTCGGTGAACGTGGGGTTGTACCGCAGCAGGGTCAGGAGTGTTTCCTGGTTGAAACTGGCCTCGAAGACGGCCAAGGCATTGGCCTGCTCCTTGCCTTGTCCATAGATCGTTACGCTCTTGATGTCATCGAGCGGGTGAAACGACGCGATTGCCTTGAATGCATCCAACTTGGCGGCATCGCCGGTATGCTGAAGCTGCATTCTGCCCATCCTGCCGATCTCGGAGTCGTTGAGCTTTTCCAGGTCAAGGTGGGCTACCCAATTGGCCTTGGCGCTGACGATGCTGCGGTTGAGTCGCCCGGCGGACGTACTTGCCGTGACCACTGCAAACGCCAGGAAAAGTGCGATTCTCGAAGATTTGTTCATGATTTCTCCTTCCAGTAAACAACAGTATAACATTTTCGGTTAGCCGATGCAAAACACGACGGTCATTTCTGTACCCGCGCCGCTGGGCCTGCTTTCATAAGATCTTTTCTCGTAGTGAGATAAAGCAAGGTTCGGCATGCGGTTCGGGTTATTTCTTTTTCACCTCTTATACAGGCGCGAGGGGGAAAAGGTTACATGTGCAGGTTTAAAGAGTTGTTCAATAGATAAAGGTGGCAACCGGGGTTAGAATTGGCGACCTGTGGCAGCGGTTAGCTGGATGGGCGCGCACCTACCATGCCCCTATTGACTTGCGTGGTTACTTGGACGGCGACTACCGGATTTTGTAGCTGATCGACATGCCGTCGTTCTTTTCCATGCTCGCCCGGATGATCACGGTGTCATAATCGGGGCTATGCTGTATGTAGTCGAGGAAGTCTCTCATTGCGCGTTCACTGGCGATGACGTTGTCGGCGACAACAAGTGCGCCTTTCTTCAGTTTTGGCTCGATGAGTTTGAGGTACTTGAAATAATCCTGCTTGAGGGCATCGAGAAAGACGAAATCAAATTCACCCTCCAGTTCGGCCAAGGTCTTCAGGGCGTCACCTTCGATGCAGGTGACGGTCTTTTCAAGCCCCATCTTTGCGACGTTCTGACGGGTTGCCTGAACCATAGTCGGGCTGATGTCGAGCGTGTAGAGCTGGCCGCCGGTGCGTTCGAAGGCAATTCCCATGTTGATAGCGCCATAGCCAGTTGCCGATCCCACTTCCACGCCGCGTTTTGCGCCGCTGCTTTCCACGAGGATTCGAAGCATCATCGCATCGCCCGGCGTGGTATTAAGGCCGGTTCGCCGGAAGTTCTTGATGAACTCGTCACGGAATTGGCTACTGGTTGGGCCATCGGTCTCAGCGGCCCAGACGACAAGTGCTGCCGTCGCCGTAATGCCAAGCCCCGCCAGTACCACGATCAAACCACTGCGCTTCATAGCGATCTCCTTTGACTGGATTATTGAACAATTTCGCCTTAACCCTCTCAGGTGGCGAATGCACATATTAGACACGAAAAGGCGGCCGAAAGTCAAGTCGACGAGCCAGGTCAGCGGATATCAAACCATTCAGTGATCTGTTGGACGAGTTGTTGTGTCGTCTTTGCAGCCATAATCGCCATCTGGGCTTGTTTGCGCTGAGGATGGCGTCTACAGTAGCCGCAGACAAACTTGCGGAAAAACGGGATCGCCTTGTTGTCGGGTCGCAGGCGGCGGATCATCTGGAAATGCTCCAACATGACCAGTCCTTGTTCACAAAGGTCCGGCTGCGGCTTAGGGCGGCCCTGCAATAGGGCCCTTGTTTCGGCAAATATCCACGGGTTTCCGATTGCGCCGCGGGCTATTGCCACTCCGCAAACTCCTGAGGTATTGATTCGCTGAACCACGTTTTCGGGGGTCATGAGGTCTCCGCTTCCGAATACCCGCATGTGCGGATGTGTCTGCTTAACTTCGGCGACGGTTTGCCAGTCTGCGTTGCCGCGGTATTTATCGCTGACTGTTCGGCCGTGTATGGTGAGGAGATCGACGCCCTCGGCGGCGATCTGTTCGACGAGCCTTTTGAAGTTGTCCTGCGACTGGTGGTCGCGATTGAAGCCGACGCGGATTTTCAAGCTCAGAGGGCACTCGATGGAGTCGCGAGTGCGCCGCAGCGTCTCGATAATGACATCAGGCTGGGTCAGATGATAGCCGCCTCTCATGCGACGCAGGACCTTCGGGGCAGGGCAGGCAAAATTGAGGTCGACAATGTCGTAACCCATTTTCTCGAAAGCGGCTGCGGCGGAGGCCATAGTGGCGGGTTCATCTCCCAGGAGCTGTGCGCCCACGGGGTGTTCGCTGTCATCCGGCTGGAATTGCAGCTTACGCACGGCTTTGGGATGCAAGGCGATTTTGTCCAGCATGACTCCGGTGAAGGTGAGGGGACAGCCGTAGCGACGCGCCAGCAATCGCATTGGTCCTTCCGAATAGCCGGAGAGGGGCGCCTGATAAAACGGGACGTCTAATTGTAACTTTCCAATTCTAATCATTCGACATAGCCTTATGCCTCTGGCGTCCGGCGGTTCGCACAAAAAAACCGGCACCGGGCGGGTAGGCTGACAAACCGTATGCATCCGCTTGTGTTCTGCGTCATTTTGCCATAAGATGTGCCTGAGACCAATAGTGAGCGGTTCTTTTTTTTGCAAAAGGAGCAATCATGTCAGAATACAGCAGACGACGTTTCTTGAAGAATTCCGCAGGATTAGCGGCAGCGGCAGGTGTGGGCTCGTTTGCCGGCGGTTGCCCTCAAAGGCGCAAGTCGGCAGCCGGGAAGGATATCAAGTGGCGTTACGCGATGTGCAACGAGACGATGATGGAACTGTCGTGGGCTGAACAGTGCAGGATTATCGGTGAGGCGGGGTACGAGGGCGTGGAGATCGCGGCTTTTACGCTGGTTGCCGAAGGGGTCGGGGAGATTACGCAGGCCCGGCGCAGGGAAATGGTTAAGGAGATGGAGGACGGCGGTATTGTGTGCGCGGGTCTGCACTGGCTGCTTGCGCCGCCGCCGGCAGGGCTGCACTTCACGACGCCTGACAAGGCGGTCCGGGGGCGAAGCGTTGCATATCTTGAAGAACTGATCGATTTCTGCGGTGATTTGGGGGGAACGGTGATGGTATTCGGCTCGCCGAAGCAGCGCGGGACGGCGGGCATTTCGATTGAAGAGGCCAAAAAGTACTTCGCAGAGGGACTTGCGTCGGTTGCCGATAAGGCGCACGGTCGGGGTGTTATGATTCTCATAGAGCCGCTGGATAAGACGCAGACGGACGTTGTTAACGTTACTGCTGAGGCGTTGGAGATTGTCAAGCAGATCAATCATCCGGCGATACAGACCATGTTCGACTTCCATAACACGCTTGATGAGACCGAACCGTTCGATGTGATCATCCGCAATTACTTTCCGTACATCCACCATGTCCACGTCATGGAAATGGACGGCACGCACCTTGGTACCGGCGATGCGGTCACGACTTATGTCAAGGCCTTCCAGACGCTGAAGGACCTGCAATTCGACAAGTGGGTCTCTCTGGAGGTTTTCGACCCGTCGCCCGGCGGGCGGACCATCGCGTTTGAGTCCATGAAGGTTCTGCGGCAGATCGAAAGCCAATTGAGCTAAACCGCCGGGACAAGACTTGTCAATGGGATCAGGATTGCAGAGCATGACATCTCGCGAAAGAGTGCTTGCCGCATTTGCGCACGAGGAACCAGATCGCGTACCGTGCTGGCTGGGGGCATCGGACGACTTTATTGCAAAGGCGAAGGCTGAGGCCGGCCTGGACGAAGAGGGATTGTGCAAGCATTTTGGCGATGATTTTCGTAGTGTTGACGCGCGGTACAATGGGCCGGATTTCGTCCTTTCGCCCGAGGCTCGTTGCCGGACGGTTTTTGGCGTCGAGCGACACGGGCCGGGTGATGGTCTGGCAATGACACATCCTCTGGCTAATGCCGACCTGGAGGCGGTATGCGGGTATCCGTGGCCTGATCCTGTATGGATGGACGTTTCGACTATACGCGAGCAGGCCATGCGTTACGAGAGGCAATACGCCATCCTCGGCGGCGACTGGTCTCCGTTCTGGCATGATGCAATCGATCTGTTCGGCATGGAGAATCTCTATGTCCACATGTACACTTCGCCGGAAGTGATCGACGAGGCGATGAGGCGGATAGTCGATTATTACATGGCTGTCAATCAGCGTATTTTCGATGAGGCGGCGGACCTGATCGACGTGTTCTTCATCGGGAATGATTTCGGCTCACAGCGAGGCGCGTTGCTGGGACCGCAGCTTTTCACTCGCTATATCCTGCCGCATCTGAAGCGGCTTATTGACCTCGGGCATGCTTACGGGCTGAAGGTGCAGCTTCACTGCTGCGGCGGGTTTGCGCCGCTGATTCCCCTGATGATTGAAGCGGGGCTTGACGGGCTGCACGCGGTGGAGCCGTCATGCATGGGGATGGATCTCAAGACGCTGAAGCAAAGCTTCGGTGATCGCATACTGTTCAACGGCGCCATTGATGCCCAGCGGATACTGCTTGACGGCAGCGTTGAAAAGGTCCGCAAGGAAACTCGGCGAATTTTGAAAATTATGATGCCGGGCGGCGGCTACGTCGGGGGGGCGAGCAATGACGCGATCCTGGGGGAGACACCGTTGGAGAACGTCCGGGCGATGTTTGAAACGATTCATGAGTGCGGCGTATACCGCAGTTGATGCCGCGATTGACGAAAAGGGGCTCAGGAGGCTGGTTATGAGAGGCAGCAAGAACGCAGTGCTGATGGCGGCAGTTATTATGGCGGGCAGTTGTGCCGCGGGGATACATCCGGCGAGGCTTCGATGTGAGCATCGCGACGACCCGCTTGGCATCGACGCCGGGCGGCCGCGGCTCAGTTGGATCGTCACGTCCGAGGAACGCGGCTGTGTGCAGAGTGCTTACCGAATTATTGTTGCCTCCAGTGCCGAGAAGCTCAAGAGCGATCAGGGCGACCTTTGGGATTCGGGTCGGGTGAAGTGTGACGAGACCATGCTGATCGAATATTCGGGCAAGGCGCTTTCGAGCGGTCAGCCATGCTGGTGGAAGGTAAAGGTCTGGGACGCGGCGGGTGCTGCCTCCAAATGGAGCGAACCGGCCCGGTGGAGCATGGGCCTGATGGGCGAGGATGACTGGAAGGGCGTTTGGATCGGCCTTGATCATGAGTTGCAGAGGCCGAAGGACAAGGATACCAAGGTCTACCGCCCCAGTCCGTATTTGCGGAAGGAGTTTGCCGTCGGCAATCATATCCGGCGGGCAATGCTTTACGCTACTGCTTTGGGCATTTACGAAATGCGCCTCAATGGTCGCCGCGTCGGCCAGGACTATTTCACCCCCGGCTGGACCGACTACAAGAAGCGGCTTCACTACCAGACGTATGATGTTACCGGCATGTTGAATTCTTCGGACCAGAATGTGCTGGGAGCGATCCTGTCGGATGGATGGTACGCGGGCAACATAAGCATACTGGGTCAGGCATTCTACGGCTGGAACCTGCGGCTTCGGGCGCAACTGGTGATCGAATACGCCGACGGTTCGGTACAAGCCGTTGCAACGGACCCCTCTTGGAGAGCTTCATTTGGACCTATTGTCGAAAGCGATATGCAGGCCGGCGAGACATACGACGCGAGGCTGGAGATGAACGGCTGGGATTCGCCCGGCTTTGATGAAGTTGCATGGAAGCCGGTGCACATGACGGAAAAAGTGAGTGTGCCTCTGGAGGCGTATCCTTCGGCTCCGACTCGCGTTTTTGCGGAGATCAAACCCCGCAAGGTTACTACGCCTGCTGAGGGGATCTATGTCCTCGATATGGGCACGAATTTCGCGGGCTGGGTTCGAATCAGGGTCAACGGCAAGCGGGGCGACAAAATTCGCTTGCGATTCGCCGAGCGGCTGAATCCCGACGGCACGATCTACACCGAAAACCTGCGGAGCGCCCGGACGACCGATACATACATCTGTAAAGGCGGCGGCGAGGAAAAATGGGAGCCGCAGTTCACTTTTCACGGCTTTCAGTATGTTGAGGTGACCGGCTGGCCGGGCGATTTCGACAAGGATGCGGTAACAGGCGTGCAGATTACGGCCGACGTTGACGTTACAGGTGAATTCGCCTGCTCGAATAAGCAGGCCAATGAGCTGTATCGCAATATCTGCCAAACTCAGCGCGCCAATTTCATCGAGATTCCCACGGACTGCCCGCAGCGGGACGAGCGTATGGGCTGGACCGGCGATGCACAGATCTACGTTCGCACGGCGACGTACAACTGCGATGTGGCGGCATTCATTGCAAAGTATATGGTGGACGTTGAGGACGGCCAGTATCCCAACGGCGGGTTTCCATGCATGGCGCCGCGACCGCATGACGGTGTTTCGCCTGCATGGGCCGACGCCGGCATTATCTGCCCGTGGACGATGTATAGGGTATACGGCGATCAGCGGATTATCGATCGTCACTACGACGCGATGGGTCGCTGGCTGGAATTCTGCCGTACCAGCAGCAAGGACCTTGTGCGACCGGCCGACGGCTTTGGAGACTGGCTGAGCATCAATGCAGAAACGCCCAAGGATGTGTTGTCGACCGCCTACTTCGCAAGGAGCACGCAACTAATGGCGGAGATGGCTGAGGCGGTGGGAAAGGACGCCGATGCGAAGAAGTATCGACAGCAGTTTGCGGATATCCGCAGCGCATTCAATAAGGCGTTTGTGGATGGCGACGGGCGCATCAAGGGGAATACGCAGACAGTATATGTGCTTGCGCTGGCGTTTGAACTTCTCGACCAGTCAGCAAAGGAGAAGGCCATCAAACACCTTGCAGCGGACATTGAGTCTCGCGACTGGCACCTTTCGACAGGTTTCGTGGGCACCAAGGATCTCATGGCGGCTCTGACGGACAACGGGCGGCTGGATATCGCATACCGGCTCTTCCAAAATGACACCTTCCCGTCGTGGGGCTTTTCGATCAGGCATGGCGCTACGAGCATCTGGGAGCGGTGGGACGGATGGACGCCCGAAAAAGGCTTCCAGGATCCTAAGATGAATTCATTTGCGCACTACTCGTTCGGGGCGGTTGGCGAGTGGATGTTCAAGACAATCGGCGGCATAGACGCCATTGAGCCCGGATATAAGCGTATTCTGATCCGACCTCGGCCGGGCGGCGACCTCGACTGGGCACAGACGAGATACGGCTCTATACGCGGTGCTATCGCTTCGACGTGGAAGATAGACAAGGGCGAATTGATGATGGATGTCAGCATACCGGCCAACACCACCGCACAAGTCCACGTGCCTACGCGTTCGCCGGACAGTGTGAAGGAAGGCGGCCGTTTGGCCCGGCAGGCTCCCGGTGTCAAATACCTGCGGACCGAACGTGATGCGGCTGTTTTCGAAGTCGCTTCCGGTGATTACCGTTTCACCGCCGCCAACCCCGTCGTGATCAAACCCGCCAGGTGAGACGCAACAAATGCCTTGCGGCGGTCAGGTATCGGCATGTCAGATTAAACCTGCGCCGGCACAGCGTGCAGCACCTGTGGGCAATGCAGGCAGATCCGTATCGGTACGTTATTTCATCTCCAGCTTGCCCCAGATTGACGCCAGGAATATGACCGCCGCCGCGGCTATGGCTGCAAACACGGCGCCATAGCGCATCTCGGCATACAAGAAGTAGCCTGCGGCGAAGACAGTGCTGTAGACGGCGATGCATCCGGCAACCATGCATAGAATCCCGCGCGGCAGGTCGCCCTGGGTGGCGGTTTGCACTATCGGGTCGCCATCCTGTGCCGCCTTAGCGAGCACAGTATGCCAGCCGTTTCCGCCGGGGCGGACCAGCCGATAGAACGCCCGCAGCGTCTTATCGTCGGCCGGGCGAGTCAGCAGAGTTGCAATCAGCCAGCTTGCCGTTGTTATCGATACGCCGATGATCAGCTTGACATACGACGGCAAGACGGGCAGTTCAATGGAACCGGGCAGGATAGAACCAAGCCAAGGGTAGACGAGTTCGAGGACAACCGCCACAATAAAGGAGACCACCATGCCGGTGATCTCGGTCCATGCGTTGATGCGCCACCAGAACCATCGGAGTATGAAAATCAGGCCGGTGCCGGCGCCGATCTGAAGGAGTATGTGAAAAGCCTGCAGAGCGTTCTGGAGCACAAGTGCGATAAGTCCCGCCAGCACCATCAGAATTACCGTTGAGGAAATCCCAACGACAACAAGCTTTCTTTCGGACGCATCGGGAGCGACGAATCTTTTGTAGAAATCGTTGACAATGTACGACGACCCCCAGTTAAGGTGGGATGCCATAGTAGACATGTAGGCGGCGATCAGCGAGGCAACGACCACGCCCATGAATCCGGGCTTCAGGAATGTGAGCATGGCGGGATAAGCGATGTCGTCCTTGAGAATATTGTCTGACACGTGTGGAAAGGTTTCCTTGATCGATGCCAGATCGGGAAACACAATGAGCGATGCCAGGGCCACCAGTATCCACGGCCAGGGCCGGACGGCGTAATGACAGGCGTTGAACAGCAGGGTGGCGCCCATTGCATTCTTCTCATTCTTTGCCGAAAGCATTCTCTGGACCAGATAACCGCCTCCGCCGGGCTCGGCGCCGGGATACCAGACGCTCCACCACTGCACGGCGATGGGGATGAGCATGACGGGGACA
>JAWLHD010000017.1:0-20649 GCA_041690555.1 Anaerohalosphaeraceae bacterium | reverse complement strand
TACAATCACCGCCGGCCGCACGGAGCCTTGGGCTACGCGACCCCGGCCGCCTACGCCGCCCGCTGCCAGGCCGCTCCGGTCTCCGCTGCGCTCCGCCCTGCGCGGCCTGGCAGCGGAGAGAAAGGCAAAGCATTGGTTCTCTCATAAGGACTGGACAAAGAAGTGGGGCAAGCCAACGGGCATGAGGAGGTCGCCACGCTTCTCCGCAAGCATGGTGCAACAGAATAGCTGTGATCCGGTCTTCTGGGAGGTCTTGTCCATGTCTGAGCATCTGGTTCCCGATCCGATGGAGGCGACGGTCCTTTTGCCAGTGGTGCTGCGAGACGGCCAATGGCGCGTTTGGCCGGATCATCAACTGCCAAGAGTTAGGGAGGGCACGCAAGGTCGGCTTATTATTCCGCGTTTTGCCCTCCTGGACAAGACTCTGCAGACTTTGATGAAGGCTAACGAAAAGGTACAGGCTCTGTCAGCGAACACGGTAGTAAGGTTAAGGCTGTGTCAAGCTGCCGGTGCCGAGAAGGAAACAGAACTGAGGCTGCTTGAGCCGCTGCAGATGATTCGGACAGGTGCGAAGCGAGCTCAGTGCGGACCATGTCGGTGCCTGCTCCTGCGATGGAATGAGGAAGCGGCGAGCCTGAACCACGCATACACTCTGGCTTCAGAGCATCTGGAAAAAGGCAGACGAACTCACGGCGGCAACGTGTTTCGCAAGGTGTTCTATAGTTCCGAGGGGGACCAGTGGCGTCCGCTCATGGAATTGCGGGATGCGCTGTTTCGTGATGTATTTGCCGCGGACGAACACGTTGTTCGACAACTGACGCATGAGGCGGAGTAGGTCAATTGGCATCGGTGCCACCTCTCGCCACCTTTTTCTCGGCCAAATGCCGAAGCAGTGCCACTGCAGTGCCACTGCCAAACTTCCTTGCAGTGCCACGCACATGACGATCATGTGACATCTTTTGGCACTGCAAACGTCACATGACGTGGTTGCGGAGCCGTATTGCCTCCCTGTTTCGGTGCTGCAACAGCATGTAGCCCGGATCGACGTAACCGCTTGAGAGACAGGCAGTTATCTCTCTCGTGACGCGTTGGCATCGCGTCACGCGATTTTTAGAGGAAGAGACGATTTCAGGCCGTTTTGCCGCCCCGGACGCCCCACCACGTCACGCCGCAAGTCACGTGGCCGCGCCGCCAGGGGGGCGAAACCGCCCAGGAAGGGCCAGAAACAGGCCGAGTTCGCCAGCGGTTGCCAACGGGCTCGTTCAAAGAGAAACGTGCAACAAACAGCAAATTGGTGGAGGCGGCGGAATTGAAGCCACTCCTCTAGCGTGTTCCAGTTCTCCGCTCATGAATTTACGGCTACGCCATCGGCTGGTATTCGCCATCACCATGATCGTCATCTTCCTCAACATCCTGCTTCACAGGCTGCTACTGCCCGTGGTCCGGCTCCAGCGTCAGACCTAACTCCTCTAACTGGCCACTGCCTTGGCCCGCTGGCGGACTCCTATCTCAGTCCTTGCCTTGGTCCCGCCATGACCGAGCCGCAGGCGGAGCAATGGGCTGGCCAGCTTGCCTCTTCCGCAAAGAAGAAGCATTACATCACCCGCGAAGGCAACAATAATTGCCAAAGCCTAACCTGATCTGTTACACCGGCACCCTATAATCATAAGGATGCGGCCGAGACGCAATCTGGAAAGGGGGTGGCGAGACTTAGCAATTGAAAAACAAAGCCATATAGTGTAATATAGTGCAGCATCAAGAGTGCGCGAGGGACAGGCCCTATGACCGCACGGCAACCTGGTTCGGACCACAACCGGACAAAGGTGCCAATGCCGACCCCGAAAGGGGGGCGATGAGACTTGCCGGCCGCCACCATCGGCCGCAGGTAATGCGCGGCAGCACACCATGCTGCCGCGCGTATCCATCGCTCCATCCTTGGGTTGGCATTCTTAACACAGGCGGACTAACCGCACCTGTCTCGATCTGCATGCGCGCAGAGAGGCAGATGCGGCGTGTTGAGAAGTTCCGGCTCAGTCCGGAGAAAGGATCGGCCATGGAGCGTACCATTGAAGGTTTGATTTCCTGCAGGCGCAAGGCTAAAGGCTGGAGCCACGGCGACTTAGCCAAAGCCTTGGGCTACAGCAACGTGGGCAAAGGAGCCCGTAAACTGTATGACCTGGAGCGCGGCGTGCATCACAAAGGGATGTACGAGAAGGTCTTTGACGCTCTCGGCATCGGCCTTGAGGAAGTGTACCAGGTGGTGCGGCGTGACTGGTCGCGTTACCGGCTCAGCGCCGCAGACAGACTGCCGGACTCGCATCAGACTATCACGCCTCGCCAAATGACAATGGCCACCGCCCACCGGCTCTTCTCTGGCAGGCGGCCGCGCGACGGTCACGGAGCAATGCTTACGGTCGCGGGAGAAGGTGACACAAGCGAATCGGGCCGTCCGAGCTCGGCGATGGCTGAATTTCATGACCACCTGCGTCACCTGCCTGACAAGCGTTTCGCAATCATCCTGCACTTTTACCTGCCCCACCCACTGCTCGATGTCGCTGCAGAAATTGAAAGCCGCAACCGCCTTGATTTTCAGCGCGAGTACAACTGGCTTCCGGAGAAATACATGCCTGAGCTTGAGGCGCCATCGGCCGATCGTACCATCGCTCCGCGTCTGAAACGCAGCACAATCGTCGACTCCGCCTTCGGCCCACGCATCGCCCTGAGTGAGGACATCACATTTTGCGGTGCAGTTCGACGCAGCGAGGCTGCCGAGCTGGCACACGAGGCATTGGAAGCCACTGGTCAGCAGTGCGTGTTGTGGAGCGGCGCTGACGGCGCATGGCTGCTCTGGGGCAACGGCCGAAGCGAATGGCTCGGAGAAAGTATCGGGGACGAGGGCCACTACGCCGAGCATGACGACTATCTGCTGCACTGGAGCGAGGCCAAAGGCCAACCGCCGCAGCCGGCAACACAGCCGCCGCTTGCGGAATCAGCACCACCTTTTGTGCATGACAGGCTGATGTTTGTCTACAGGCCGCAGGGCCACATTGACAGCCTGTGCTGGAACAGCGACATGGCCACCTTTGCCGCAGGCGAAAGGCCCATCGGGCGCTAGAAAGAGGAGCACGTGTCGCCGCACCAATTGGGACAAAAGAAGCGTGATCTGGGGTAGCCAGCATAAAGGAGACTTGATGATGAGGTACCACGATGTCAAGGACATGTGCGATGCCGACAGGGAAAGCTGCCAGGACAACGCCGCAGAGTGCGGATTTGTCGATACCGAGTTGTCGGCAGAGTCTGCAGCGGCCCTCAACCGCATCGGCCTTGCGATGCTTCAGTCGACACAGCGACGGGTCGTCGCCTCGTTCTGCGGCCAGGAGAACTACGAGTGGGTGCGCAAATCCAGAGTGCGTCCCATTGGAATGATGATGATGGAGTGCCTGGCCCGGTTCGTTCACCACAATAATGGCGAGATTGTGTTCGCGGCCCGCATACGCGACAACTTTCTCAGCACCATCCAGCACTCCGTCTGCATAGATGGCCAGCCACGGCACATTTTGCTTGAGGGAACAGTTTTCATCCGCCTTCCGCGGAACCACATCGTGGTTTCAGTCGACCCCGAACGGGACAGTTTGCAAATTGACGTTCGAGCCGACGATGGTGCGGCACTCTTCTGGCAGCAATGGGAAGAGTTCTGCCGACAGGACAACTACGTCCGTGGGCGAGCCCTGTTTGCCGACGGTGAACTCATCGAACGTCGCCGCAAATACACCTGGGACAGCATCGTACTGCCGGAGCAGGCCAGGCGCACGATTGAGACGCACGTAACAATGTTCCTGAACAACCGGCTCCAACTTCAGGAGCTTGGCGTCAAGAGCCGCCGTGGCCTGATTCTCTCCGGGCCGCCCGGAACAGGAAAGACTCTTCTGGGGAAGATCCTGGCGGACACGCTCGACACCTCGTTCATCTGGGTGACGCCCCGTCACGTCCAGTCTGCGTATTCCTTCGCCGGCATTCTGGACATGGCCCGCTTTGTCGCTCCAGCCGTCCTTTTCCTGGAAGACTTGGACCTTTTTGCCGGTGACCGTGACTCGGCCGGATGGACCGGGCTTGGCGAACTGATGAACCAGCTTGACGGTGCCGCAGACAACCATGACATAGTGACCATCGCCACCACTAATCGGCTGGAGGTGGTGGAAAAGGCTCTGCGCAACCGTCCCGGGCGCTTTGACCGCGTGGTGGAGCTGGGCCACATGGCCGATGTGTCGCGGCGGACCATGCTGCAGAAGGTGCTGTCGAAGGTCAAGGTAGATGACAAGGCGCTCGATCTGCTGGTGGAGGCCAGCGGCAAGTACACCGGCGCACAGGTTGAAGAGCTGGCCAACACCGTGCTCATTCTGGCTTTGCAGCGCAGGAGCAATGGCAGCAATGGAGATTACGTCATCGACAGCACTCTGGCGGCCGATGCAGTAGCGGAGTTTCAGGTTGAGCTCAAAACCAAGGTGGGCTTTGGGGCAGCATAGGCTGTCGGAACGGAGGAGCAAGCATGGCACAGGGCAAAGGATTTTTCATCTCGCCAGCTGGCGAGCTGCTGGAAGTGCCGGACCGCCACATTCTGATGGTTCTGGCCGAACCGCGAAGTTTCGGAACAACGCGGGCTTGGGTGGAGAAGGTATACAAGCGGCACGGAGAGCCTCTCGGTATTGAAAGGAACGCCCGCCGGAAGATTCTGCTTCACGTGATGAAGAAGGACTGGATTCGCATCCGCGAATACTACGGAAACGAATGCTATTGGATATTTCAGGTCGGCGCTTGAGCTGCGCCCGATGGTTGTCGGGCGGCTGTCGAATTTTTTAGTGACAGTAATTGGCATGTGCCTTTCGTTTATCGTTTGATGGCGGATATTCGTACTGTCAGAGACGGAAATGGGAGATGAGCCGTACCCATTATTCCAAGGGTATGATTACGACGCACCTTACAGCATGATCTGCATATTCGTGGATTACAACATGCAATTACAGAAGCCGCGGAAGCTCGCTTCGCCACATTAGGACCGCGTTGGCGACCCCATCTTCAAGCGGCAGAAACTCCTCGCCGTAACCGGCCTGCCGCAGACCTGCAATGTCAGCTTGGGTGAAGCTCTGGTAGCGGCCGTGCAGGTGCTCTGGGAATGGTACGTACTCGATGGCCCCGCTGCCATGCTCACTGATGATCGCGCGCGCCAGGTCATTAAAGCTGCGACTGTTGCCGGTGCCGACGTTGAAGATGCCGCACCTTGGCGGTCCAGCCATAAAGTATCGGTTCACCTTGACCACATCCGACACGTGAACGAAATCGCGCCGCTGCTCGCCGTCGCCGTAGCCGTCCGTGCCCATGAAAAGCTTTGCCACTCCGCCATCGCACAACTGCCGCCAGAGCTGATACGCTGTCGACGCCATGGGCCCCTTGTGCGCCTCAGTCGGCCCGTATACGTTGAAGTAACGCAGCCCGACTACGGTGCTGCCGACGTGCCCGCAGTGGCGGCGCACATAGCGGTCGAAGAGCAGTTTTGAACAGGCGTAAGGATTGAGTGGATTCTCGTTCTCCGGCTGTTCTCTGTACGCCTGGCTGGCACCGTAGACAGCAGCGCTGGAGGCATAGACAAATGGAATCCTTCTCGCCGCAGCCCAGAGAAGGAGCTGCACGGAATACTTGTAATTGTCCCGCCACAGATGCCGACAGTCCATGCAGGTCGTGTCGGCGCAGGCCCCCTGATGAAACACGCCAGCCACTTCACCGAAAGAACGCCCGGCGCAGACCGCGCTAATGAAATCCCTCATGTTAAGGCAGTCGCTGACCGCGCAGCCCGCAAGGTTCGCCTGTACTCCGGCCCGGCCCGTCAGGTCGTCCACCACCATGACCCGCTCGCCGTCAGAGACAAGGTCTCGAACGAGGTTGCTGCCGATGAAGCCTGCCCCGCCGGTGACGATATACATGCTCCTATCCGCGCCTCCGGTTCTTCTCGGGCACCGTGGCTGGCCACAGCGAGACGAGGCGGTCACCTTCCCACTTCAACTCGAGTCGCCGACGAGCAGGCGCAGGATGCCGGTCCACCAGGTATGCGGTAAGCAGGGGCAGGGCCACGCTCGGCTCGACCCAGGCCATCGCAAAGTCGGCATCTTTGCCGATCTTGCCCCAACTTTGCGCTTCGCCGAGAGTGCTGGACGAGAGCCCACCGTCAGCTGTCACCGCGGTCGTTACCTGGATGGCGTAGGCATGGCCACGGTCGAGGCCGAAAATATAGCCCATGACGACCGAATCGTTGATGTAGTTCTTCGGCACGCCGCCTGCCACATAGATGGCCGCGGTTTGCTTCGATCCGACGACAATCTGCGTCAACTCGTAATTGTCCTGAATTGAATCAATGGCGATGCCCCGGCGGCCTTCCTCGATGCAACGGTGCCTGTGATGTGTCAACCCAATGCCAATAGAACTGTCATTGAGGGCCGGGCAGAAAACCGGCACGCCGAACGTGTGACACGTGCGCAGGATAGAGCCCTCGTCATCGAGCTGCGACCCAATGTAGTCGAGATACTGCCGCGACGAGTAATTGCCCGGCGGCAGCCTGTCGGCCAGATGGCCGCACCAGATGTCAGTCTCCCAGAACTTCTCTTCGTCCACATATGTATCGTAGATGCGGTCGATGTAGAGGTCGCGCAGTGCCGCATCGTCCGATTGCGGCGTACCGCGGTAGTGTCGGTAGCCTCTGGCCTGGTAAATGTCCTGATAGATGATGGCCCCGGTGGAGACGACCACATCGACATAGCCGCCAGCGATCAGGGTGCGGATCACGTCGCGCAGGCCCGCCGCAATAAGCGGCCCGGCCAGGCCTAGAAAGACCGTCGGACGATCCTTATCCGTCATCATGCGATCGAGCACGCTGGCGCACAGGCCGATGTTGCGAGCTTGAATCGACATGCTGCCCATTGCTGCAACCAGATCGGCGGCGAGCATACCCGGTGTCACCTTCAGCGTCTGAACCGGGACCGACAGAAGGCGTTTCTTGCGAGCGCGGTCGGCGCGAGTCATCTTGTGGGATTGAGCGGATTGGGCAATTTGTTTGGCACCTTCTGGCAAGACGGCCTCCTTGAACGTAACACGATTGTCATAACTGTACTACCACCGAGCGGGTAAGAATATAGGCTCATCTCGCACCTGTCAACGCTATTCACCGATGGCCCAATATCGCTGTCAAGGCTGCCCCCTTCTACTCAAACGCCGCCCCACCCAGCCGCATCTCGTCATAAATCAGCTTTGTGTTCCGCGCCGTCTCCTCGGCCGCCTTGGTCATGCGGTCGGTGGCACTGCCGGCGCCTAGTGCCCGGGCGTCCAAGGCGCTGAATGAGCCGCGCGAGCTAAGGCCCGCCGTGGCCGCCGTGCCCACGGCCATGACCTTCAGGCCGACATTTTTCGCACCGACTGTCCGAACTGCTCCAGCTTTTTGCCAGCCGCCTTCAGCCCGCGCACGAGCGTGGAGTCGTCGGCGAAGAGCTCGACGAGGGAACGACCGGCGCGGATACCTGACTTGTGGCCATTAACCTGCCTTAACTCCCATGCCTACTGCACCTGGTGCTGCGAGATAATTACTGCAAACCATTTCCTGCCGGCAGTGGACTTCCCGTACCATTTCTGGTACACTAACGTGCGGTTCTACCGTACGGCCGGCGGCAGCGAACCGGTGCGAGAATGGCTGCTCGACCTGTCGCGGCAGGACCGTCTGTCCATCGGCACGGACATCAAGACTGTCGAGTTCGGCTGGCCGGTCGGAGTGCCGGTTTGCCGTAGCCTGGGCGATGGACTGTGGGAGGTCCGCTCAACGCTGCAAACCGCATTGCCCGCGTCCTGTTCTACATTGGCGGCGATGTCATATGGCTGCTGCACGGCTTCATCAAGAAGCAGCAGAAGACGCCGCCGGAGGACTTAAAACTGGCCCGCAAGTGAATGCGCGAGGTGCACGCGGCACGCAGCGCGGGCCGAAAAGGACAACAATTATGAGTAAGAAACAGAACAAGCACTCACCGCTCGGCTCCTCGTTCGACGACTTTCTTCAGGACGAAGGGCTTCACGAGGAGGTAAGCCTGGCCGCGGCCAAGCGCGTCCTGGCCCTGCAACTGTCGCAGGAGATGGAACGCCAACACCTGACGAAGACTCAGATGGCCCGGCGGATGCATACGTCGCGGTCGTCTCTCGAACGGTTGCTCGACCCCGAGAACGAGTCGGTTACGCTCCAGACGCTGGATAAGGCGGCACGTTCCCTCGGCCGCAGGATTGCCGTCGCTTTGGTTTGATAGCCGCTACTCCTCCGGCACCGCCAGACATACCACCCCTCCGGTCAGATTCAGGACGCCCGGCGTCGGCCGGCCGTTGGCATCGAGCAGCCAGACCCTCGCGCCCTTCACCGTCGGCTCCAGGGCCTTGATAATGGCTGGGTAGATTTACTGCTGCTTCATGAACGGGTTTGCCTGCGTATGGCACCTGGCGGATCGTACTTCAGCTTCACCAGCTCCGACAGTGTTACATTGGTCGCCTTACCATCCGAACCCCGCAATCTGACCTCCGCATGCGGGTCGGTGACCGCATCGGCCCCTTCGCGGGCCAGCATGGCCTTTGCCCAGCGTCGGGCATACTGGGCAACCTGGGGCGACCACTGGCCGAACTGAAACGCCCAGTAAGATTCACGGCCAAAGTACTCGCGGATTCGAATCCAACCAAGCTCAAGGGCAGCAAGGATGATTTCTTCGCGGGCCTTGGCCTCAATCCCCAACGGCTCGCCATGGCGGCGATACAACTCCTCGATTCTCGGTCGCGTCCAGCCGAACCTTTCAGGCTGCTCGATGATGGTAGTAATGTGCCGTTGTGGCACGTCGATGATCCGGCCGCGTGGCGAAATGAAAAACCCCAGTCCGTGAGCCATCAGAGTCCCCTTCTTTGGAGAAAAACTGGCAGCGGCCGGAGATGACTTTCCCCGGCCGCCGCACATCATACCATCCCAGCACACAGCTTAGGTTACTGCCATTGTCATTTACCGACGTATGCCGAATTCAACTTCGTGACGACAAGTTCCTCATTCGTGCTCCAGCGGAACGAGCAGACTTTCAGCGTGGCCATGCCGCCCCTGAGATTGTACGTCAGCCAGACCTGATCATCCACCTCTGCCACGGTGTGCGGCTTGCCGACCTTCTGCATCAGCTCCTCTTTGGTGATGGTGACGGGGTTGTGCTGAGCAAAATCCTCGCCCAGGGCACTCTGAAACTCCTCCCACGTCATGCCCGAAGAGCCGCCGCCAGAACAGCCCACCGCAAGAACCAGTGCAGCCAGCATCACCGAAAGTGACATTACAGCCGTTGACCAAAGCTTCATGTTGTTTTTCCTTCCAAAAAGGTTTCTGTGCCTGATGCAATTGCATTCTTCTTCACGCCACCAGCCTTACGTTCTCACGAGCTTGCTGCAGTGCATACAGATGGTCGGCTTTCGGCCGCCCATCAGGGCCAGCAGCCCCAGCGGAAACAGCAGAATCGAGACGACGATCTGCCATGCGGCAAAACCTGCAATTTGCGTTGGTTTGCTGCAGTTTTGACACACTACTGTTGCCATTCGAGATACTCCTTTCGTTGCCGAGCATGATGATTTCTTCCGATGATCACGCAACCATCGGATGCTTCGTCATCTGTCCTATGCCATCAGACCGACGCTATCCCTGGCAGTTATGATCTCCGACACTTCACGCCGAATCTGGTCGTCCAGAGTCAGCAGCACTGGCACCTTGATGCCCTTGCTGCATTTCGGGCACCGAACGTTCTTTCCGGCGTGCTCGGTCTTGCCGGCGACGACTGCCTTGCACGATGGGCAGCTGATCTGGACGCGATCCAGAAGTTTGACGAGTCGCTCGGCCCTGCCCAAGTCGACCTCAGCCACCCGCTCCAGGAATGGCTGCGATGGCGAGCGAAGCTCCGGTGATGTTTGCAGTGTGGCCTGAAGCTGCTTGAGGTTGGCGATGAACTGCTGGTCGGCGTCTGGCATCTTGACAACGTCATCGTAGTTCGGCGGATCGACAGGCAGGCCCAGTGATCTCATGTACTGATGGCATGGTGCATCCGGAATCTCCTGCAGCAACTTGCCCGATCGTTCGAGTTCCATCAGAGCATCGTCCTTCTCCGCCTGCAGGCCGTCGAGAACCTGCATTTGCAGTTGCTGCTTCTCCTTGGCCCGCTTCCGCCAATAGAGGCCCCCAAGAAGCCAGGCCAGCGAGATCATCAGAAAAACGATTGATGCAAACAGTTTTTCGCCGAAGGTCATGACTTCGCCGGTCTTCTCGTTGACAATGCTGTCATCACCCAACCCGATAAATGAAGCAAGGGCGAGCAGCACACTGAAGCCCCCAAGGCCGGCGATGATCGACGACCAGGCTAAGGCTTTCGCGGCGGTTGGCGCGGTACTCTTCTGGTTCAGTTCCTCATCCGCCTTCTGAATCTTGACCGGCATCACCGTCTGGCACATGATTGAATAGAGCCGGTACGTAATCACCCATTTGAGGTCCAGCGACAGTGCTGCTGTAACGCAATTGGACAGGTGCTTCAGGGCGATCATCAGCTTGGAGATGACCGCCGGATACTTCTCCTGGAGCTGCTTCTGCCGCTTCTGAATCTCGTTCAGGAGGTTCGACCGCGTCAGCAAATCCCCATGCTCGCCGACCTCCTCGACCTTCATGTTGCGAAGGGCCTTGGCCATCGACTCCATGTTCAGGTAGCAATCCAAAGGCTGCTCATCTTCCACCGCTGCCACTTTCCGCAGCCCGTCTTCGATTGAGAACAGCTGCCGACGCATGGCCTGCTTCTCTTCTTCCTTCTGCAGACGCTGCTGTTCCATGGTCAGCCGGGCCTGCTCGATCTGCTGCAGGGCGGCAGCATGTTCGGCTGCGATTTTGGCCTGCTCGCCGGCCGCCGCAGCCATCTGTTTCTGGCTGTCGGCGATCTGCTGTAACTTCATCAGGCCGTAAAGGTCCTTGGATTCCTGCCAGGCATTGAATTTCGGGTTTGACATGTGTGCTCTCCAGTTGCTGTGGTGCCTTGCCTTCGCCCTTCAGTGTGGGCGTATCCGTGAATACGAGGAAATCAACGGGCGGCTCTGCAACCGGAAGGAATAAACCGGAAGTGAAAAAAGAAAGAGAGCCCGCCAGTTCCACCTCCACCAGCGGGCCTACCACAGCCCAGGGCAAGAGGCTTCCCCAGCGGACTCTCCATACGGAGAGTCCGCCAAGTAGCTCTGCTTGCCCTTTGCACTTGTGGTAGTTTGCTGGTGGCACGCACTTGGTCAGACCAAGCTTAGTTGTCTACAACGGGTCAAATATTAAGTGTTCTCCAGATTGAAGTCAACTTTCATTCCATGCACGCGATAGCTTCAACGGGCCATCAAACGTTTTATACCAAGATCACGGCTTCGAACGAACCTTGCGGCACGCAAGCAACGTAATGCTCCTGGTCAGTTCGCTCAGCATCTGTCCGACCTCCACGGAGATCCCTCTACAAAGCTGCATTTCCTCCACGCAATGTCTCTGCGCAGCATGGGGTCAGTTCCTTGCTTCAGCGGCGGTGCGCCGACTCTAAATAAGCTGAACGGGGGAATCAGTAGCAAGATTGCCTGATTGCCCCCGACAGATCCAGCCTGTCGAGCGCCGCATCCGCCCTCTCGGGCGCTGGCACCTTCACTTGGCCGGGAGGCCGAGTAAGGCTGCCGGTCACGGATGTCATCCAGCCACAGCCGTGACGCTCTTGATGCTCATGCTAGTATAAGAGCATTTGGATTATTTCGCAAGAGAATTTTGCCTCCCATGCTCTGTCGGCCGTGACAAAACATGCTAAAACCCCGCGCTTTTTCTATGTTTCGTCGGCGCCATGGTCACCATACGGCATAAATCTACTGGTCGGTCGCCCCCCTGCCCGCCCGGGCGCGTTGAATTCCCAGTCTCCGAGATTTTGATCAACCAGCTGCTGAAGTCGGCGCTCAGCCGCCTCAGGATTGCCGCGGAATTCTCTGAATTTGCGCGTCAGATCCCTGGCCGTCACACCGCGGTTGCCGAGCTGCTTGATTCTGTCAATAAGCTCCTCATCCTGCTCATGGCCTGCACCAGATTCCATGATCTCATAGACACGGGCGACCTCGTTGCGGAACCACCTGGCGAGTGCCAATCCTGTCTTCAAACTGTGCACATCGATTTCACTGGTGCCTCCCGGCAGCTCCTCGCCAGCCGCCCAGCGAACAAAGTGCACGACTAGGGCCAGCCGCGCGGCCATCGCCAAAAGCTTTGGCCAGGCGAAGGCCAAATTGCGCGGCAACGACGTGGCGAGCTGCTGATGTTCGTCATAGAACTCCGCCCACACCGGCTGCGCTGCCTGTGATAACTTGATCAGTCGGGGCTGTTCCTCGCCGTTTGGGCTTAGGTCAGGGCCGATCGCATACAGGTTCTGAAAAACCACTTCCACCGCGTCGATTGCGGTTTGATCAATTATTCGATCGCTCCACTGAGCCACACGTGGTGGCGGCTGCACGAAAATAAACCGCGCCGCCAGGCCATTCTCGATGTAGCGCTGGCCGAGCAGCTTTTTGAGCATCATTGGCTGAATCGCCCCGATCACCGACACGGCTGCTTTCGCGACGAATATCGGCGGCGAGTTTTTTCGATCAATTGTCAGCGAGTTGGCGCTATGCATTTCCAAAAAGCGGCTGGCATCGCTACCGCCACTACTGTGGCGACTGAGGCTCTCGAGCCAGCCGGCGAGTTCATCGCGGAACAGCAGCACGCCGCGCCAGTTTTCCCGGAGCACATCACAAAGCGCCGCCATTGTCGCGTCGTCGGCAATAAATCGCGTCAGTTTCGGGCGTTTCGGCTCCTCGGGGAGGCGGTTCCCCCCCGGCATACGTTTAGACCAATATTTTGCTTTTTTGTATTCGTCTAACGCCGCTTCATATTCCTCGGACTGAACCCGAAATTGCTGCACTGCAGCCTCTTGCAGCGTTTGCAGCGGACCCAGGGCGGCCTTGAGCGCTGGACTCTTCACCTGCCCGGGATCCGCGACGATTGCGGCCCACAGCACTGCCGGCTCGCTCCAGCCGGCCTTCAGCTCGATGCGCCGCATGTTACCGATGGCCGCCGTCGCTGCGGTCAGCAGCGCCGTCGCAAGAACTGCTTCATCGCACTGCAGCGCATCCGCCGCTTGCTCTGTGAATTCACGAAACGGCGCGGGCAGTATCTCGGTCGGAAACTTCGTCCACTTTTTCATCTCGCCCTTCTTTCTCATGATCGCCTCCTAAACGTCCCACGTAATATACTCGCGCACTTCACCCTGAGGCGAAAACGGTCCTAAAACCTGTAAGCCACCTGTTAAACAGAATCATTTTTTGATTATTTTCCTCTTGCTTGGCGCCTAAGGGCGCCCCTTACGATGTGTGGTTATCAATTGTCGTTTCGGGGGGCCGTACAGACCAAGGCCGGGGTCATGGTGTTAAGCGCGCAGTGCAAGGAGAAACTTGAGATGAGAGAGGCAGCAGCAGCGAAGATTGCCGCCCTGTCGAATATGTCGGCGGCCGAGCTTCAGGCCAGGTACGAGCAGCTGACGGGCGAGAAGGCCAGCAGCGCCAACCGCGCTTACCTGATGCGGCGCATAGCCTGGCAGATTCAGGAGAGCGCTCACGGTGGACTTTCTGAGGATTCCTGCCGGCGACTGAAGGGGCTGACCACAGAGACTGATCCGCTGGAACGATTCAGCGCCCGCAGGCATGCTTCCGGCGCCCACATGACTGCCCGACGACGGGATCGTAGGTTGCCGACCCCGGGCACGGTGCTGACCCGCCCCTACCGAGGCCGGGTAATTTCTGTGACGGTTCTCGAAAAGGGCTTTGAGTTCGAAGGACAGGTCCACCGCTCCTTAAGCGCCATAGCCGATCTGGTGACCGGAGCCCACTGGAATGGGTTCGTCTTCTTCAACCTCTAGCAAAAGGGAGGACACAACGATGACACGAGCTGACAAAGCACCTGCGGGCGACCTGCTGAAGCGCCGCAACATCCGCTGCGCCATCTATACCCGCAAGTCGACCAGCGAAGGACTGGATCAGGATTTCAATTCTCTCGATGCTCAGCGGGAGGCGGCCGAGGCATTCATTGCCAGTCAGCGGAGCGAGGGCTGGACGGTGCAACCGCAGCGTTATGATGACGGCGGCTTTACCGGCGCCAATGCCGACCGCCCTGCCCTGCAGCAGTTGCTGGAGGACATCACCGACCGCCGCGTTGACGTCGTCGTAGTCTATAAGGTAGATCGGCTCTCGCGCTCGCTGCTGGACTTTGCCCGCCTGATCGAGCTCTTCGAGCGTCATGGCGTAAGCCTGGTTTCGGTAACGCAGTCTTTCAATACCGCCACGTCAATGGGCCGGCTGACGTTGAACATCCTATTGTCGTTTGCCCAGTTCGAGCGGGAGCTGATTTCAGAGCGGACTCGCGACAAAATGGGCGCCGCACGCCGCAAGGGCAAGTGGGTAGGCGGAACGCCACCCGCCGGCTATCGGCTGCCGCCTGGTGGCGGGCGCCTGGAGATCGATGCGCAGGAGGCTGACCTGGTGCGCGAGGTTTACGAACTGTATCAGCAGCGAAAATCAATGATTCAGGTGGTGGAAGAGCTGGGCCGACGCGGCCGCATCACGCGTCAGCGGCAGACCAGCAAGGGCCGCGTTTTTGGCGGCAGGCCGCTCACGGTCGGCAATGTTCGCAACATTCTCACTAATGCAGTTTATGCCGGCAAGGTCCGCTATGATGGCGAACTCTATGACGGAGAACATGAAGCGATTATCTCCGAAGACGTTTTTCAGGCTGTGGCTGAGATCATGTCGGCCAATCACTGGTCCGGCAGCGCAGATGGCCGAGAGCAGACAGTTGTTGAATTCCCGCTGGCAGGACTGCTCCGATGCAGCTCCTGCGATAGCGCACTTACGCCCACTCGGGCTCGCTCCGGCAATCGCTGTTACTGCTACTACGTCTGCGTCAGCATCCACAAAAAAGGCCGCCAGAGCTGTCCGGTCAAGCGCCTCAGTGCCCCGGTTACTGAAGCACGGGTGATTGATGCCCTCAGACAACTGGCCGCAGATCCACAGCAGTTGTCAGAACTGCTTGAGCCGGACTGTCAGGGCCGCCCTGCTCTCGTGGAGGCACTGCAGCAGGCGGTTTCGGTATTCGGCAGCAACTGGGATCTGATTTTCCCGGATGAACAGAGGCGTGTCCTGCGCCTGGCCGTCAGCCGCGTTATGTATCACCCATCGGGGGCGTTTACGCTGGTACTCAGCGGTGACGGTCTAAACAAGCTGGCCGCGGAGGTGGCTGCGGGAAACAGTACTGGTAATCAGGGCGCTCCCTGTCAACTGCCAGACGCCTTGGAGCTTCATGTTGATGCTGTCGCCGCCACTGAGCAGCCTGAGGAGTCTGCATCAGCAAGTAACGGCAAAGCCAAAAAGCTCACTGCCGCCTCGGTACTGGCCCTGGCACATCGTATCGACGAGTTGGTGCGCTCCGGCCAGGCCAAGGATTATGCAGCGGTGGCCCGGCAATTGGGGCTATCACGTGCCCGCGTCACACAGCTGAGTCAGTTGCGCTTTCTAGCCCCCGCCATCCAGGATGAGATTATCGCAGGATTGGCCGATGGCGTGTCGCAAATCACTGAGCGTCGGCTCCGCACTATCAGCGCCGAGAGCAGTTGGGACAGGCAACTACAGATCTGGCGGACCCTGTTGCCTGCCCAACTAACTCAGCCGGACAATAAGCCATGACAATGAGCCCCCTATCGCCAGCAGGGTGGCTTCAACCAGGTGCCGTACGGTATGCAATCGGGAGGCATGGAGCATCGTTCAAACTCGGAGTTCCGGTTGCCAATAATGGGTAATGTGGCCATCATCTCTTCCACCGAATACTTCGGTTTGGCACGGCTCTGTGTAATGGCCATCTCAAGCGCGTCAGGTCCATCATCATGGCTACCAAGAGGAAACTCCAGGAGTTGTTCGATAAGCTGCCGATGGCGTTTGCTGAAGAGAATGCGCCCGGCAGTCATAAGTGGCTGTATGCCTTCGATGCGAGATACTTTATTATATTTTTGTGTCACCTTCCGGATCTTGGGATAGAGCCCCAATTCCCGCGCCCGCCTGGTAAATTGGTCGGAAAAGAACGACTGGAATTGATTCGCTTCAACCAGAATCAGGTTGTGTCTGCGGCGCTTGAAGCTGAACACAAGATCCTCGATGAGCTTGTCAGGTTTGCGACGGCGGATATCGGCATCAAGAACGTAGAACAGATCCTCCTTAGTGTCATAAGCAACCGTGATAATTGCCGAGTCATCCCCACCCGTTTTGCCGAGACTCGGATCGCACGCACCGATGATGCGGACGTGCCCCCGAAGACTGGCCAGCAACTGCTGCTCATTGAGGTTATCATCCCAGAAGCACAAATCTTCCTCGCTGAAAATGCAGTCTTTGGGGTCAATCGGATCATTCTGCATTTCGCTGTTGAAGCTTGCGCGGCTTTCCCTCAGGCGCGTCTCCATAAGCATCTCGAGCGGCACTTTCTCTGGCCACAGGACTGTGCTGTCAACGGTCATCTCCTCTTGATGCTCTTTAAAGAACGACCGGGCACAAGGTATTCCCACTACTTCGTCCTCTTCGGCATCGCGTCCGGTGTACAAGTGCTCCCAGAAGTCCCAAAGTTTCTGATTGGAGGGCAGCTTCACCAATGCTTTGTATTTTCGGCGCCACCAGCCGTTTGCCTTCAGAAGTCGTGCAAGCAGAGAGTCGCTGTGAAGAATTGTGCCTACGACCATAATGTTGGTTCTCTCATCACCAGCTTTCAGGACGACCTTTTCGAACCACTCGAAAAGCTGATTGCGCCGCTCGCCGGAGCGCACAGCTTCGTCGTTTTCAACGTCATCGAGAACAATGAGCGAGGGCCTGACGTGCAAATGACGACGCCCGCGCACACTTTGGTTCGCGCCAAGCGCCACAACCTTGATATTGTTGCGGGTAACAATTTCGGTCCGCGTCCAGCGCGGGGGTCCAATCTTGCTGCCACGCTCGCAGACCTCTGGAAAGTCCTGGCGCAGAAGCTCATTATCTGTAAGCTCCTTCTTCAAGAACGCAACGTACTCTTCGGCCTGACTTATCGTGTCGGAAATGGCTACGATAAATTTTTCTTTCTCGTAGCAAATGGACCACAGAATCGTCCCCGACATTACAGTGCTTTTGGCGTGGCCGCGTGGGCTGGCCAGGGCCCCTCGGAACTGTCGCTTTTCTGCCGCGTCCATCAGCACGGCCGCCAGTTTACAATGAAAGTCGGCGGGCTTGACAGTAAATACGTGAGGCAGGTAGATGCGGCAAAAGTTGATGATCGACTGCCTCCCACTTTCACGACGTTCTGTCGACATTCGCTCCAGAATCTGCCGCTTCGCTTCCGAGTTGTCGCTTCGTTTGTTCTTCATTCGTGCACTCCTTCATGGTGGTCTTGTTTTCAATTTCCTGAATTTCCTCTGCGACGTAAACTCTTTCCAGCTCCAGCTTTAATCGCCGAATGCGGGCCACTGCCATCTCGTCTGCGCCGCATTCGATTTCCAGTGTCTCCAGTCGCGCCAGCTCAAGGCGAAGATCAGCAGTGGCTGGTAAATCGCCGCCCACGTGGTGGGTCACATCGCTGCGGATCTTCAGGTCGGCAGTCGGGAGGTGCCCGAGCCGCTGCAGGGACTCCACGAGCTCTTTTCGAATACGCCAGCAGGCGACCTCGACATTTACTTTTTCATGGATCTGTACCGCGCGGCGGCCTGCGCGCACCAATCTCTCGATCGCCTGCTCTGCTTGTTGCACAAGTTGCCCGACCATATTGCCGACGAATTCTGGGTCCTGGTCTACGGCGTGCGAGCGACGGATATGCTCACGGTCCCGCCGCACGGTCCGATCGCTCACTTTTAACAGCTGCGCGATTTCCAGCACGCTGTAGGCGTCGATTGTCAGCTGCTCGACGCAGCTGCGCCGATCTTCTGCCGTCATTGTTTCGGCCGTCATCTGGCCCGATTGAATCGCCTGTAGAAGCGTCAAAACGGATAGGGTTTCTTCGTCACTCATTTTTCCGACTCCTCTTGATAGCGCTGCACCACGTTTGCGTCAATGTCACTTTGCCCGACGAAAGCGATATAGCGGCGCACGGCAACGTCGCAATAACGCGGGTCAATTTCCATGCCGAAGCAGCGCCGCCCCGTCCGAGCGGCGGCGATGAAGGCCGTGCCGCTGCCGACGAAAAGATCAAGGACGTTGTCCCCGAGGCTGCTGCTGTTGCTGATCGCCTTTTCGAACAGCTCGACCGGTTTAACAGTCGGGTGTCCGTCGATTTTCGGCGGTCTCTCACATTGCCAAAGATTGCTCGCGTTCGATGGTCCAAACCAGCGCGGCGCCTGGCCTTTCTTGTGCGCGTAATAACACAGCTCGTATTGATATTTATAATTGCCGTGAAGAAACGATGCCAGGCGGTCCTTGCCCCATACAATTAGCGACCGCTCTTTATATTTCGTGGCCGTCAGCGCTACGTGCACCTCGCGAATTCGACGGGCTGCGAACCACAGGTAGAGCGCGGCTTTCTCGTCACTTGCCACGTACGCATTCTGCAACGCACTGGAAATGAGTGTCACGAACTTCTTCGACGAGATCTTGTCCCAGGGCATAGTTCCGATACGCCGCACTCGATTACGCCCGGCCGCAGCTGGCTCGTCGCCACCGGCATCGGTGCCATACGGTGGGTCGGTAATGACGAGCTGCGCTTTCGCGCCGGACATCAGTTTCTCGACGTCTGCGCTGCGCGTTGCGTCCCCGCACATCAGGCGATGCGGCCCGAGCTCGATAATTTCGCCGGGCTTCGTAACCAGAGGCTTGCCTCCGGCATGCTCGGCTTCCAAGCCAATCAATTCGTCGCGTCCGACGAGAACGGCGCGATCCAACTCGGCAAGCAGGCCATCGATTTCAGCATTTTTAAAGCCCGTGGACGAGACATCGAAGTCCGGAACCGCGGACAGTTCCCGCAGCAATTCCGCAAGCTTGTCCTCTTGCCACGCGCCACACAGTTTGTTAAGCGCAATGCCAAGAGCCTTCTCCCGCTCCGGCGAAAGATCGACGACGCTTACGTCGACCTCCGTGTGGCCAGCGGCGGTCAGCACCTTGAAGCGTTGGTGCCCGCCGACAAGATGGCCGGTGCGTTGGTTCCAAACCAAGGGTTCGACAAGTCCGAACTCGTTGACGCTTCGTTTGATCGCCTCGAACTCCGGATCCCCGGGCTGCAGGTCACGCCGCGGATTCCACGGCGCCGGGTGGATCTGGTCGCACAGCACTTTTGCGATTTTCAACATTTCGTTCTGCTCCTTCTGTGGCGGCCCGGTTGCCCACGAAAAAATGGGCGTCCGGACCATAGGTCCGGATCGCCCATTTCCTGGCGACCACAAGACGCCCGCCGAAAATCTTGCGCGCGTCACAACATGTCCACACGTTGCTTCTATGATTCCTCCACGACGCAAATGCTCTCAATTTCATATCGCGGCGGCCGGCGACTCACCAACCGCATTGAGACATCTACAACAATCCGCCGCAGTCCGAGGGTTGCCACGAGCCTCTCGGCATACGTCGCGTGTGATCGATGCCCGCGCTCGTGCGGGGGCCCTTCGCATGCAGACTCGCACGACGAACCGCAACCAGTATACATGTCCGCGAAATCAGACGGCTCCCGGCTTGCGGCCGCCTCGACCACAATGCGCTTCACAAGTTGCGCCGGCGGTTCTGTCATTACGACTACGTCGCGCTGCGCTTTGACCTGCGCAACGTATTTCAGGATTCTGAGCAATTCGCCATAACCAGCTTTCTCTTTCATGATCTCCTCCGCACTAATATACACGCCGACCTCCGCAAGAGAGCAATTCGGTCGAAAAAATTGTAAGGAGCGTAACCGAGCCCTGCCAAACGCGGTCGAAAACGTATCAGACCATGACGCACCGGAGCCAGCTGGACCCATGTCCGCACCCCTCCCCCGGACACTTGTAACCCTTTGCAGTCACAACTCTTACAGCTCGGCCGCCATCTGGCACCCGGACAAAACGGACACTTTTATTGGTCCCGAGTCCAACTTCTGAGAGAGAATCTGAAATCTGAAATGCCCCACGGAAGTGTGTTTAACACGAAGCTCGAATTGCAGACCGCCTGCGAAAGAGCTCGTACACGGTCTTCTCGTTAACTCAAGTTGGTCGAATAATCAGATTCTGAGAGGATGAGAGCGCGGATCGTGAATTCAGCCTGTTTTGTGCCAGGAAATTGCAGCTTCGAGAAATCCTGAGAGGGTTTTCGTTGCGGCAGGATTACAGGAAATTAAGCTCGGAGCCGCCAAAAACAAACCAGCCGGCACTCCTGATGGAGAACCGGCTGGTGTTAAACAAAAAACCCAAGACTTTTGGGTTAAATTTTTGGCTCCCCGACTTGGACTCGAACCAAGGACCTAGCGGTTAACAGCCGCTCGCTCTACCGATTGAGCTATCGGGGAATCGTTTTGTTCCAAGGCCCAAA
>JAWLHD010000016.1:0-21085 GCA_041690555.1 Anaerohalosphaeraceae bacterium | reverse complement strand
GTGGTCGTGGGCGGGGGGACCGGCGGGGCTCCTGCCGGGATTGCGGCGGCGCGGCAGGGGGCGAAGACGCTGGTGTTGGAATACCTGCACGGTCTGGGTGGTATCGGGACCCTGGGGCTGATCAGCAAGTATTATCACGGCAATCGCGTGGGGTTTACGGCGGAGATCGACAAGGCTCTGCGTGAGATGCATCCTGAGGCGGTTAGCTCGGGGGGGGCGTGGAACGTCGAGATGAGGATGGAGTGGTATCGGCGGGAACTGCGGAAGGCGGGTGCGGATATATGGTTCGGCGTGCTTGGCGCCGGGGCAGTCGTCGACGACGGTCGTGTGAAGGGCGTTGTTGTGGCTACGCCGGAGGGTCGCGGGGTGGTGCTTGCCAGGTGTGTGATCGATGCAACAGGCAACGCGGGGATCGCCGCGGCGGCGGGGGCGGAGTGCGTGCTGACCGACGATACGCACATTGCGGTGCAGGGGACGGGTTTGCCGCCTCGCGAGCTGGGGGCGAGCTACACGAATACGGACTATGCGTTCATCGACGACGGGGACGTGATGGACGTTTGGGCGGCGTTTGTGTTGGGGCGGGAGAAGTTCAAGAACGCTTATGACATGGGGCAAATTGTCGACACGCGGGAGCGGCGGCAGGTCGTGGGGGATTTCTGTTTGTCGCCCGTGGATATTTACATGCGGCGGAGCTTTGCTGACACGATTGTGATTGCGATGAGCAACTTCGATTCGCACGGTTATACGGTTCATCCGGTGTTTTATATCCGTCCTCCGGATCGCGCGGGCATGATTGCGGATTTGCCTTACCGGTGCCTGCTGCCGAAGGGTCTTGACGGGGTCCTTGTTACGGGTCTGGGTATAAGCGCACACCGGGACGCGATGCCGGTCCTGCGGATGCAGCCGGACGTGCAGAATCAGGGTTATGCCGCGGGTGTGGCAGCGGCGATGATTGTGCGTGAGAACCTGACAACTCGCACGGTGGACATAAAGGCGCTGCAGAGGCACCTTGTGGAGAAGGGCGTGCTTCCGGAGCGGGTGCTTACGGACAAGGATTCTTTTCCGCTGCCGAGTGCTGCTGTAGCAGCGGCGGTTAAGAAGGTGGTGAACGATTATGAAGAGATCGAGACGGTGCTTGCCCAGCCGGAGACGGCTCTGCCGATGCTGCGGGCGGCGTGGCGGAGCGCGGAGAACGACGATCACAAGCTGGTTTATGCGCATATCCTCGGCGTGCTGGGCGACGGGACGGGCGCGGAGACGCTTATCGCGGCGATCAGCGGATCGGAGTGGGACGAGGGCTGGAATTACACCGGTATGGGGCAGTTCGGGCGGAGCCTGAGTTATCTTGACACGCTTATAATTGCGCTTGCGCGTACCGGCGACAAGCGGGGTTTGAAGCCGATCCTTGACAAGGCGGCACAGCTTGATGCAAATGCGGAGTTTTCACACCATCGAGCGGTGGCGGTGGCTTTGGAGATGCTGAAAGATCCGGCGGCGGTTCGGCCGTTGGCGGAGCTGCTGGGCAAGGCGGGGATGAGCGGGCACGCGTATACGGATATCGCCGTGATGCGAAAGGAACAGCCGGCGAGCCCGGTCGACACGAGCACGCGAAACGTTTCGCTTCGCGAACTGGTGCTGGCTCGGGCGCTGTACAAGTGCGGGGATTATAACGGGCTTGCGGAGAAGATACTCAGGGCGTATGAGAAGGACTACCGCGGGTATTACTCGCGGCATGCACATGCGATACTGAACAGTCCGCGTTAAGTGCGGGTCGTGTTCGGGCTGGATTGCGGCTATTCGACGGCGGTGATCATGGCGTAGAGCTCCTGCCATGCCTTGCCCTGTGACCTGACGTAGTCCGCTTTCCAGGAGGCCAACTGGTCCTGAAACTGGGCGACGTCGGCAACGGCGTTGATCTGTACGCCATCGGCCTGCATCTGTTTCATGGCGTCGATCTGAACTTCTACGTCCAGCGCGTTTTGATACTCGGCAGCTTCGCGGGCGGCCTGGAGGACGATTGCCTGGAGGTCTTGGGGGAGCCTTTCGAGCCAATTTTTGCGTATCATGTAATAGACGCAGGCGGCGATGTGGGAGGTCTTGGAGAGGTATTTTGCCTGTTCGTGAAACCTCATTGACAGGAGCATGTCCGGTGAGGCCTCAAGGCCGTCGATGACGCCTGTCTGGAGTGCGCTGTAGATTTCGCTCCAGTCGGTGGTTGTTGCGTTTGCGCCCAGTGCCTTGAACATGCCGACATAGATGGGATTCGGGCCGCGCATTTTGAGGCCTCTGAGGTCGGCGGGCTTTTCGATGGGGCGGGTTTTGTTGAGCATGTGGCGGAAGCCCATGCCCTGGCCGCCGACGGCGATGAAGTTGTGGGGGGCGAGGAGTCTTGAGACTTCAGGTTCGAGGGCGTCGAGGACGCGGACAAGGTGGGCCTCGTCCTTGTAGATGTATGGGTATTCGAAAAGGGCGAGCTGGGGTACGTATCTTGCGGTGCCCGAGGCGAGGGAGGTGACGACTTCGAGCGATCCATCGTGGACCATTTCGACGAGTTCGCGCTGATTGCCCAGTTCTCCGATGTAGAATTGCTCGGTTCGTATTCGGCCGTGGCTTTTTTCCTCGACGAGTTCGCAGAAGCGGGCGAGGGCTTTGCCGACGGTGCCATGCGGAGCAAGGGGTGTTGCGGCGCGCATGCGGTATGTCTTTTCTCCGGAATTGCGGCAGGATGCCGCCGTGAGCAACAAGGCGAGGACGACGGAGACGGTCAAGCATAGAAAGATTCTTTTGGATGTACGCATGTGCATGCTCCTTTCGGTATTCATGTTAACAGGGCGGCCCGGCCGCGTCAACCCGCCCAACCCGCGGGAATGAGCACCAGTTGCGGAAAGAAAAGAACCGCCACCGCAACGGCAAGCAGCACGGCAAAGAACGGCAGCAAGACCCGGACGCTTTGCTCAATGGGCAGCCGTGCAATCGAGCACGACACGAACAGCATCGATCCGACGGGGGGTGTGACCGCCCCCAGCAGCATCGTAATCGCCATCAGCACGGCGTAGTGGACGGGATCGAAGCCCAGTTTGGCGCCGACGGCGGCGACGGTGGTGGCGAACATAGTGATCAAAACAGTCGGGTCGAGAAACGAGCCGAGGAAGATAAGGAAGACCATGATCGTCAGCGTTGCAAGCCAGGGATTGCCGATTCCTCCGGCGATCTGCTCGACTACGATACGCTGGAATTGTGCCCTGACCATCACATTTGCGAAGACCTTGGAGACGGCCAGGATGATCATAACGGCGGCGGTGGTGCGCGCGGCTCCGATAAGGACGGCGGGGAGGCGTTTGAGCTTGAGGCGGCGGGAGACCAACCCGTAGATCAGGCCGTAGATGACGGCGGCGGCGCCGGACTCAGTTGGTGTGAACTTGCCGCCGACGATGCCGGCTACGATGATTACGGGTATCATCAATCCGCCGAGCGATCGGACGACTGCCCGCAGCACGGATTTTATTCCATGGGGTCGCGGTACGGCATCGTAGCCGCGGATGCGGCAATATACGGCGTTGACGGTCATGAGTCCCAGGCCGACGAGAATGCCGGGGATCAAGCCGCCGAGAAAGAGCCTCGCTACAGAGAGGCCGGTGTAGTAGGAGAACATGATCATGGCGATGCTGGGAGGGATAATGGGGCCTATTACCGCGGCGGAGGCGGTGACGGCAACGGCGTAGTCTTTGTCGTAGCCCTGCTTTATCATGGGCGGGATCATGATGGGGCCGATGGCGGCGGTGGTGGCGACGCCGGAGCCTTGGATGCTTGCGAAGAACATGGAGCTGAGGATGTTAACGTGCCCGAGGCTGCCGCGGAACCGGCCGACCAGGGCGTCGGACAAATCCACCAGGCGCTCGGTGATGTTGCACTCGGTCATCACGTAGCCGGCGAGTATGAAGAGCGGAATGGCCATGAGGCTGAAGCTGTCGATTCCGCCGAAGATGTTCGTTACCACCAGCATAAGCGAATCGCCGGACGCGATCGTGGCGGCGGCGCCCACCAGGCAGATCGCCACAAAGATGGGAAAACCCAGCACGATCAGGAGGATCAGACCGAGAAAGCACAACGCCACCGTCAGCATGCGGATTCCTCCGCGTCTTCGCTGTCTGCAAACGGATGCCGCCCGTACAGCATAATGAGCAGGTAATCGATTGCCATAAGTATGCAGCCGACGGGTATGGCGAGGTAGAACCATGCGATGGACATCGGGGCCATCTGCGTCTGCACGCGTGCCTGGCTGAAGGCCTTTACGGCGCCTGCGGCGGCGACGATCAGGAGTCCTGTGATAATGAGGGCGAGGCGGACGGTCCGGATGACGCGCTGGGTTCGGGGGCCGCCGATCTTGTCGATGACGAATCCTACGTGGAGGTGGGCGCTCTTCTGCACTGCAATGCCGGCGCCAAGGAAGATGACCCAGATGTTGATGTAGCGGAGGATTTCGTCGGTCCATTCCAGGCTGCGGAGGATGATCTGCAAGCCCATTGATACGACGATGAAGGAAAAGAGAATAACGACAGCCGCCTTGCGCGCGACATCGATTGCCTTGTAGAGAGCTGCAAATCGTTCCGGTGGAATCACGCTGAACCTCGCAGTCGCATCAGAAAGCCTTGACCGCCGTTTCGGCGCCCTTCTTTTCCGCCGACACATACGCGCTGTAGATGGTCGAGATGCAGTCGGCGGCCAGGCGGCTGTCGCTTTCGAGGGGGTCGCCGTAGGCAATGGTCCTGTAGAAGGCCTCGATTTCCTGCGGGTAGCCGGTGAACCAGTCCTCGTCGGGGGACGGCATCGACCATCCCTGCTTTGTGCCGATCTTCTCGACGACGTAAACGTCGGCGAAATTTGCCTCGACGGCGTTGTAGGTCTGCATGGCGGTGTTGGGGTTGATGTTGCAGATGGTGCGGTGGTTGTTGGCACTGACCTCGAGCCAGTTATGAATGCCGCCGAGTACGATGTCGGAGGCGTAGATGTCGGCGATAGTGCCGTCTTCGAAGATGACGTGCATCAGCGAGAAGTCGTCGATGTCGTGGTAGTCGGCGCGGATGTGGCCTTCGTCGCGGAAGCTGGGCAGGCGAGTTATCGCGTGGGTTCGGGCGCTGACGGCTTGAGGGCGGATGGGTTTGCCGCTGCGTTTGAGGCCTTCGACTCGTTTGAGGTAGAGTGCGGCGGTGAGGGGGTGGCAGCCTTTGCCGATCATGACTCCTCCGCCGGAGAATTTCCAGTATGCGTAGGTTGCGGCGTGGGAGCCGGAATGTGCTTCCTCTCCGTGCATCCAGAGTATCTGGGCTCCGGTTTTCTCGAGGATCTCGCGTTCTTTTTGGATGGCGGGCGCGTAGACCCAATTTTCGGCGTAGAGGATTCGGCCTTTGCTGGCAGCTTCGGCGGCGAGCATACGGTCGACGCTGGCCAGTGCGAAATCGAGGGCGTCCTGTTTTGGGAAGGTATCGCCGCTGAAAGCTTCGGAGCCATCCCCGAAGTAGCCGGTCAGAGGTTTTTCGACTATGGCGAACTTGTCTTGCTGCAGGGCGGCGACGGCGACCGCCTCGTGGACGACGGGGGGCGTGCATACGTGGACCACGTCCACGGCCTGGATGAGGCTTTCGAGACTATCAAAAGCCCAGATTCCGCGTTTTGCCGCGTATTGGCGTCGCTGGTCCTCGGGCGGGCAGTAGACGCCTACGACTTCGACCTCGACGCCGTGTACCTTGCGGAGCGCTTCATAATGAAAGGACGCCGAAAAGCCAGCTCCGACGATTCCGGTCCGAACCTTCTTTTTCTCCATGCCTGCGTATCCTTTGAATGAAAAAGCCATGCGGCGCGGACTGGTTAATCCGGCGTCGCTGGACAAAGCAAGAAAGCGGCAGACTGCCGCCCGGCGGGACAGATTCTATCAAACTTCGCCACAAAAGCCAGCGCTTTTGCAGAATGTGCGGCAGGGGGCGGGTTATTCGTGACAGGCGAGGGTGGAGCGGCTGCATGTGGTGGCGCCTGGCGATCGCGGTTTTTTGGACAGTTCAGTTGATGCGAGACATGAAATGGGACGGGGCGGGGGTTTGATAGACGGCGAGTCGCTGCTTCCACGTGTCGGACAACATGGATTGGGGTCGATCCCATAACTCATGGTGCAGGGCAAGGCAGGCCTTGTCGTCGAGCAGCAGTTCGAGCCATTGCATTTGATCGTTTTTTGGGTCGGCGATCAGCCTGTGGGCAGGGTCCTGCGTCGGCGGCATGGCGACACAGGCGGCAGTCCGGCGCTGGATGGCTATGTGCAGGGCGTTGACGTAGGGGTCCATGATCGCAAGTGAAGACGCGGGCAGAGGGAGCTTGTCGAGAGATTTGCGTAGTGACTTTTCGGCATGAGCTAACGTCTGCAATTCAGGTACCGGCTGTCGCTCCTGGGGGATCATCAGCAGGCCCTTTTTCTTGAGCCATGTACCGATGTTGAGTGATGAGAGGAGCATGTTGAACGGGATGGACATGATGAGTGGGCCGTTGATGAGCAGCATCCAGTGGAAGAAGCTCATGTTGTACAAATAATCGACGAACATCCAGGTCGCCCCGATAATCGTAGCCCATGCGTGAGTGGAGGCGGCGAGGCGCCAGCTCAGGGCCTGTCGGGGGTCGCGGCTTTGAGAAATCCACTTGACGCCTTTTCCCATAGGGATGGTTACGACGAACAGCGCATGCCAGAGCATCAGCAGCGGTGCGGTGAAGATGGATACGACAGTCTCGATGGCAACGCCGGCGGCAGTGCGCCAGAAGCCACCCCAAACCTTGAGGCGGCTTCGGTCCAGACAGAGGTCGAGCAGGCCGAACACCTTGGGGGACAGCAGCAGGGCAAAGGCGAGGGCGAACAGGAGGATTCCGTGTTGAGTGAGCGAGAGATTGAGGAAACGTGTGAAGCCGGAACTCGGAATCAGCGAGAGGCCTGATCGCTCGAACTGAAGTACGACGAGTGTGCTGAATAGCAGCAAGAGGAACCACAGGAGCGAGCTGGTGTACCCAAGGATGCCGAGAAGAAAATGGCACCGACTCATGAGGGGCAGTTCGCCTGAGAAGAGCAGCCATGAGTGCTGCAGATTACCCTGGCACCATCGTCGGTGACGCCATGCGCCCGCGATCAGGTTGGCGGGTCCTTCTTCGTAACTGCCCGGCAGGTCGTATGCGAGCCAGACCTCGTAGCCTCCTTTGCGCATCAGTGCGGCTTCGACGAAGTCGTGACTGTAGATATGGCCGCCGAGCGGCTCCTTCCAGGGCAGTTCGGGGAGGCGGCAGTTGGCCATAAACGGTTTTACCCGCACGATGGCGTTGTGCCCGATATAATTGCCTTCGTTTCCCTGCCAGAAACTCATGCCGGCGGCAAAGACCCTGGAGTAGAGGGAGGCGGCGAATTGTTGAATTCGTCCATAGAACGTTTCTGCGCGGACTATTAGGGGGGTTGTCTGAATGATTCCCGCTCTGGGATGGGCATCCATCATTCGAACGAGGCGGACGAGGGTGGGTCCGGTCATGAGGCTGTCGGCGTCAAGTATGACCATGTATTCGTATCGGCAGCCCCATTGCTCGAGGAAGTGGCTTATGTTGCCGCTTTTCATTCCGGCGTTGTCGGGGCGATGTCGATAATGAAGATGGTCAGATGCGTCGAGTTGGCGTGTCGTATGGAACCATGCGATCTCTTCTTCGATCCAGCAGTCGGGGCGGGTGGAGTCGCTCAAGACGAAGAAATCGAAAGCGTCGACGTGGCCGGTTGATTTGAGGGATTCCCATACGGCATTGACTCCGGCCATAACGCGGCATGGATCCTCGTTGTGAATGGGGAAGAGGACACACGTTGGTGACAGGGGCTGGTCGGTTTCGTCTTCCTGGGGTGTTTGCGAGTTGATTGACATCCGTCTGCCGGGGCTGTGGAGCTCAATGAAGCCGAAGAGGGCGTTGCAGAACAGAAATGATATGAGGCAGAAGAGGATCGCGTAGAGGGCGAGCATTGCGTATTTGAGGCCGTACAACTGTGTGCGCCAGAGGTAATCGGCAAAGAGGACTATGCCGGTGCAACTGACCAGCAGGAACACACAGAGAAAGAGTGTGCGACGGACAGTTCGGGTGCGGGGTGAGAGCGTCGCATTTTGCGGCCTTGACTGGGCGTCACCTGTTTTTGGGGGCATGGGAAGTTACCTTGTCAAGTAAAACAGAAGCCCAAACACGGAAGCGAAAGAGCCCCAGATGACGATAAGCCGCAACAAGGGCGTGTGTTCGAGTTTTTGCAGCGCCGCCTCGGCGAGATGGGGTACGAGGCCCAGTTCCAACGGCCGGACCTCCATGCGGGCGGGGCAGAATCGTGGCGTCCAGGGGAAACGGCGGTTGAGGGCCGTGACGAAAGCTTGGGGCAACGGTACATCGGACATGAGCAGCGTTGGCCATCGGTGGGGCGTATCGGTGAGCAAAAGGGCCAGACGGCTTTGCAGAAACGCTTCCTCTTTATTCAGTTCTGATAGGTCGATGGCTGAGCCTATACAAGCTGTGATTGCATTTCTTAATTCCGTCATGGCTGCGCTTACAGGTTGTCGGATGTCGTCGACGGCGCGGGCGGCGGCGGTTACCTGATGTGCAAGATCGTGGCGCAACATTGGTCCATCGACGCCGAGGGAGGACAGATATGCGTCTACTCTTGCGTAGGCGTCGTTCCAAACGCCTGCTGCTGCGGGGTTTGTGGAAACTGCCGTTCTTCGGTCCATACGTAGCTCCATGTCTCGGTTAATCGACGTTGCTGCTGTTTCAGGTATGCGGTCAACCTGCCTCTTTTCATCGCTTGATCCTGCACACGGAACTGCAGGATCCGGCGCCAGTTATTGTTGTTGTGGTTCTTGACGAGGATGGGCCGCTCAAGGTTGATTCCTCGATCCGCGGCTGTGACGGCTTCGACGCCATCGGTCGGTTCCAGGCTGCGCAATTCTTCGCCATCGAAGTCTATGATGTACTGGTTCAGGTCGATCGGGTAGACAGGTCCACCGGTTCGGGTGGCGACGGTGTAGCCAGCGGGCAAATGTTCATGCAGCGAATAGAACAGCGAATACTCGAAGAATACCGGGCGACCGGGCGGGGGAGATTTCGCAGGCTGCCAGAAGGCCACTACATTGTCACTGGTTTCAGAGTCGGCGGCGAAGGTGTACAGGACCACTGCACCGGGGCCCCAGTCGCCTGCGCCGGGCTCGACCCATGAGCTGGGGCGCGATTGATAGGCCTGATCGATGTCCTGGTAGTTTTCAAAGCTCCGCTGGCGCTGGCACAGGCCAAATGCGGCCGGTCGCGGGAATCGGTAGGTAGTGACCAGCTTGTCGGCGGGGTTTATCAGCGGCTGCCAGACATATTTTCCATCGGGGGTTCGCAGCAACAGGCCGTCGGAATCGTGGACGCGAGGCCGATAATCGAGCGGCTTGTGAACTGAGTTTTCGTTGAAATAGAACATGCTTGAAAAAGGCGCGATGCCCACCTGCTCAACGGTGCGGCGGAAAAACAGGCATGTTCGCACCCTTACCTCGGTGGTGGGGCCGGGGGTTATTCTGAATCGATAGGCTCCAGCGACGCTCGGTCCGTCCAGGAGTGCGTAAATGATCAGATTGTCTGAGTCGGGGCGGGGCTTGCCAAGCCAGAATTCACGGAACAGAGGAAACTCCTCATCGTCGCGGGTGGTGTTTATCGCTAATCCTCTTGTGGACATTCCGAATCTCGTCCCACTTCCGACAACCCGAAAGTAGTTGGAGCCGAGGAAGACGGCGACCTCTTCGTCTTTTTTGCAGGCAGACTGATTGCAAAAGACGTGAAATCCGGCGTATCCCAGGGAGGCTGGGATGCGAGGTGCAAGATCTGCATGTTTGCCGAAATCAAAGAAATGCGGTGCAAAGGGCGCCTCCTGGACGTGGGTTTGGGTGAATTCATGTATGCGGACTGCGTAGTTGTAGATATAGCCGGGGAGGCTGAAGGTTACGTAGAAGGGTAGTTCTTCCTTAGCCCAAAGGGCCTTGGATGGATCGGAGCGGATTGCGAGGTACGTATTATAATCGAGGTTGCGGAGGAAGTCAGGGATATCGGCAGTGAGCGGTTCGTATGGCTTGTCGGCAAGTTGGCGTGCGCGGTCCTTGACATATTCGAAATCCACCCTTGCTCGTTCTATAGCCTCGGCGGATCCGCAGACGGCGAGAAGAAGTAACAGAACGATCCTGCAAGTACGGTTCAACCCTGCCGTAGTGCCCATTTGCCCCCCTTAAGCGCGCACTTAACTTCACTGCTGCCGGCGCCTTTGACCGGACCTGCCGGTTTATATCGGCTTGACGGAGTCTGAACCACACAGTGAAATCGCGTAGTTCGATGGCAGAGAAAAGGTCTATTTGCAGGTATTCTCGAAGAAAGAAGCAATCTCCAGCTTTTCCCTGAGGTTCTGATATTGTTCGGGTGTAATGTTTTTGAGCGGCGGTCTGACGGGGCCGAGATCGAGGCCGAGCATTTTGAGGGTGCTCTTCGCGGCGGGCAGGTAGCCGCACGGGGTTTGGGCGATGGCTGCAATGATTTGAGCGGCGCGGTTCTGGAGTGTGCGGGCACGGGGGAGGTCGCCGGCGGTGAAGTTCTTGATAATCTCCGCATAGAGGGGGGCGTTGAAGTTGTATGTGCTTCCGATAGCGCCTTTAGCGCCGAGAGCGAGAGCGGCAAGGAGCATTTCGTCGCGGCCGAAGAGCATGTCGAATCGGGCGTCGTCGAGGGCGAGACAGGTAGCATAGTCGGCGAGGTCTTCGTGCGTGTATTTTGCGCCGGCCAGGTTGGGGATTTTATTCTTTGCGGCGTTTAGAAACTCAGCGATGGAGACGGAGATTCCGCTGAATGAGGGGATGTGATAGTAGTAGAAAGGCAGCGGGCTGGCGGCTTCGGCGACGGCTGCACAGTAATCGACGAGGTCCGGGATGCCGCTGGTCTTGAAGAACAGAGGTCCCATGAGTCCGACGCCGTGGGCGCCGATCCGGCATGCGTGTGAGGCGAGCTCGCGGGTGTCGGCGATGGAGGTATGGCTGACGTGGACGAGTATTTTCAATGAACCGGCGGCGACATCGATCCATCTCCGGGCGATGGCCATTCGTTCGGCGGTGGTGAGGGAAGGGCCTTCGCCGGTGGTGCCGCAGATGAAGACACCTTGAACTCCGTTGCGGCTGAGGAAGTCGGCCTGTCGCTCTACGAGGTCGAGGTTGACGTCGCCGTCGGGCTTGAGGGCGGTGAAGGGGGCGGCTACGAGGCCTGTGATATGTTCATGCATTGGTATTCTCCTGGAACAGCCAAATAGTACAGGTTTGGATTGATTCTATTCCGGGCGGGTGGTTTTGTCGAGTGTGTAGATTGTCAGGCCATCGAGGGAGGCGTATTGTTTGGGGAAGACTTCGCTTGCAAGACGTCCGGAGATCATGCAGGCGGCGATGCCGACAGCGGCGTAGAGGAGCAGGTGGACGTCTGTTAATGTCTTTACGGCGAAAAGCGCGGCGGCGCCTGCGACGGCTCCGAACGCGGCGCCCGCGGGAGTGGTGCGTGTGGTGAAGATGCCAAGCAGAAAGACACCGGCCATGGAGCCGCCGAAGAGGCCAAGGACGGTGAGGAACTGGTCCCAGAGGGAACGGACGTCGCCGGAGGCGAACATGAGTGCGAGTGCGGTGGCGGCGGCGCCGATGAGGACGGTCAGGAATCGTGCAAGGTTGAGGCAGGCGCGATCGGAGGCGAACATGTCGAAGCGGCGCGCGAAGTCGGTGACGAGGACGGTTGCAGTGCTGTTCATGCCCGTGGAGAGGGTGGACTGTGCGGCGGCGAGTATGCCGGCGATGACGAGGCCTGCAAGGCCGGGAGGCAGTTGGCGTGCAATGAAGAGCGGGAAGACGGCATCTGTCTGAAGGGTGCAGTCGAGGTGCTGGGGATGGGTTTTGTAGAAGACAAAGAGGGCGGTTCCAAGTGAGAAGAACAGTATGCCGGCAGGGACGGAGAGAATGCCGTTAAGCCAGAGGGCTTTTGCTGCCTTGCGGGCGTCGGCAGTGGCGACGTATCGCTGGATGACGGCCTGGTCGGAGGTGTAGCTGACGAGATTCTGGCCGACGGTGCCGATGACGACGACCCAGAGGGCGGTGGTGGTGAAACTCGCAGAGCTGAAATCGAGATCGATCATGTGGAACTTGCCTGCGGCGGAGGCTGTGGATACAAGCTCGCCGAGCCCGCCTTCAAGGGCGTTTACAATCATGCCGAGGCTGAGGAATGCGGCGGTAAGGAGTACGACGGTTTGGAGTGCGTCGGTCCAGACGACGGCTTCGAATCCGCCGAAGGTGCAATAAAGTATGCTGAGTAGGCCCATAGCGAGGATACAGTGGGAGACGTGAAGGGGGGTGATAGCGGCGAGGGCGATGGCGGGAAGGAACATGACGATTGCCATGCGGCCGATTTGAAAGAGGACGAACGAGGCGGCGGCGAAGAGACGCAAGAAGAGGTTGAATCTTTTCTCAAGGTATTCGTAGGCACTGGTGGCGTCTATGCGGCGGAAGAAGGGCAGGATCAGGAAGACGATGAACGGCGTGACGGCGAGTATCATGACGTGGCCGACGAGATAGACCCAGTCGGCTGCGTAGGCCTTTGCGGGGATGGCGATGTAAGTGATGGAGCTTAGCATCGTGGCGAAGATGCTGAGGCCGGCGACCCACCAGGGGATGCGTCGTCCGCCACGGAAGAAATCGTCGGTGTTGCGGTTGCGGCGGGAAAAGGACACGCCAATGATTACGATGATCAGGAGGTAGGCGACTACGGCGGCATAGTTGGCTGCTGCTGCGGCTGTTGTGGCTCCAAGCGTTCGTGCAGCGGGCAGGGGTGCGGCTCTCCAGACGGAGGTGTTCGGGTCGTCGGAGGAGGCGCGGCCGGCGACGATGACGGTGTTGTCGACAGCGGCGGCGAAGGCGGCTGTCAGAGGCGGCTGGTCGTTGCGAACCCAAGTGTCGGTAATCGTGTGGTACATAAAGGCGGCGGATTCGGCGGAGTCGCGCGAGGGGGCGGTCAGAACGAAGATGTGGCTTTGGCCCAGCGGCATGGAGAAACCGGAAGTGATGGGGACAGGTGAATCGGCGATGCGCGTCCACTGAGGGGACATGCGGCCTCTTGCGGGATCGAAGCGAAAGGCCTGGCGTGCGGGAGCGGATCTGGCGGTGTGTTCGGTGCGCAGGTCGCCAAGGAGGTAAATTGAATAATGACGACCATTGTGCTGCGGTGCGAGTGTGGATCCGGTTCGGGAGGCGGGCAGCGGAGGAAGCGAATTCCATGCGACCAATGTTGGCGAGGGCGTCGAAGTTGCGGAGCGGGTCAAGATGCCGGGCAGATCGAGAGACCAGCAGTTGTTCGTGGCGGTCCGCGGGTCGGGGGTCGTTTGGCCGCCGGCAACATAGAGGACATCGTCGAGACAGGCTGCGGCGACGAATGCCGCCGGCGCCGGGAGGGATGGAAGGGTGAGGATTTGGACAGTGTCGGAGTCGGGGCTGTAGCTGAGCAGGAATACGTCACTGAGACATTCTTCAAAGTCTGCGCCGCCGATGCACAGAAGGCCGTGAGGAGTGGACACGGACGCACCGAATGCGGCAGGGCGGTTCAACGATCCGGCCTGGCGCCATTGAGTGGTGGTGTTTGCGTCGGACGGCAGTGTTTTGATCCAGATTCGATCGGACAGATTCGCGCGATCGGGGGCAGCAGCGGTAACACCTCCGGCGAGAATGAGGACGCGGTTATGGAGACCGAAGAATGCCTGGTCAGCGGCGTGGGGAAGATCAGTGAGGTTTTCCCAGTAGAATTGGGAGCAGCCATCGGCGGAATGACAGGGAAGGCACAACAGCATCAGGGCATACAGTGTGGCCATGATGATCGGGCCGGAACGCATTCAATCACCTGTCTGTGCGGGGTGCGGGTCCGGGATAGAGGACAGCGGCCAGCAAGGCCCCGCCGTAGCGCCTCCATAGCTCTCTTTGCGAAAGCGTATGGTCACTTGGCTTCAGTTCCATCGTGATTACGGGGATGTTCAGCATTTCTCCGGCGTATGCTCCGAGAGAGCCCGGACGGGCTCCGAGTTTTCGGACGGGCAGATCGCACCAATTGGCCATGTGGGCTGCGAGTTTTTCCGCCGGGCCGTCGTAATCGATGCAGTTGAGAGGCTGATGAATGGAGATTATGCGGTTGGGGTGGTACATGGTTATGACCTGAGATATGGCGCGGGACTCGGGCTCCGAGAGTGCGATCATTCCGTATTCTTCGGTGTCCTGGCGGTTATCGGCGGCGAAATTGCGGTTCAGGTCGACGCCTCTGGCGTTTGCTCGGGTGTTTGCGGCCAGTCCGTCAGGATTGGTCAGAGGCATTAGTACAACGGTTCTGCCCGTCAGGAACCGCTGGTCTTTTTCGATATGTGCCGCCAGCATTTCTACGAGGGGTGTGCCTGCGGGCTCGTTGCCGTGTATAGTGGCCATTATCAGGACGACATCCGGACCATTGCCGAGTACGATGGTCTCAATGGGGCGGTTTTCGACAGAGGTTCCGATGGTGTTTCGCCGTGCAGTGGGACGGATCAGGAGGGGGTCGATGCCTTTGATAGTCGGTTCCGGGGGGGCATGGCAGCCAGCGAGCAGGAGTGCGGCGAGAAGGCATGTGGCGAGTATGTGCCTTGTGATGGCGCGATGGTGATGGCGACGAGTGTTCATGCGAATCCCTTCAGCAAGAGGTGCATATTTTTCGTGCATTATATCGGCCGCAGGGGTGCGATTCAAGTCTGTATTGCTCAAAACCGGTGTGTTGCACTCGGCGAGAGTTTTGTCTTGCGGCAGTCGTGATTTGCCGATATATGGTGTTACTATGACGTACCTTGCAGTGTCCATAGGGTCAGAGACAGTAGATGCCGCGGTCGAGCAGATCAGGGAGGCGAAGAAGGCCGGCGCGGAGATGCTGGAGCTGCGCACGGATTATCTGGCAGGCTGCGACGTGCAGAAGGTCAGGAGTGTGCTGGCGGCGGGCAGGAAGACGGGACTGCCGGTGATTGTGACATGCCGCGATGCGGCCCAGGGCGGAGCGGCTGAACTGTCGGTGGAGCAGCGAGCGCAGCTTCTGGCGGAGGCGATAGCCGCAGGGGCGGATTTTGTCGACTGCGAATTCGATAATTTTTCCGGCGATACCCGGGACAAAGTCAAGGCGGCGCTTGCGAATCGTCCGAAGGCGGGCCTGATATTGTCGGCACATGATTTTGCGGGGCCTTTTGCTGATCCGGCGAAGCTTTACAATGAGATCATCCGGGCGGAACCGTGGGCGATCCCGAAGGTGGTGTACAAGGCCAATCATATCAATGATTGCTTTGCGGCGATAGATGTGCTGCTGCACGGTGATCGGGAGGCGATAGTGCTGTGCATGGGTGCGTCGGGACTGATTACGCGGGTGTTGTCGAAGAAGCTGGGGGGATTCGCGACGTTTGCATCACTTGATGCTTCGTGTGCGACGGCGCCGGGTCAGTTGAGCATCGGCGAGCTGAAGGGGTTGTACCGGTGGGATGAGATCGGGGAATCGACGGAGGTTTTCGGGGTAATCGGTTCGCCGATTGGTCATTCGATGAGCCCGGCGGTGTTCAATGCATGTTTCGAAGCAGGGGAGATCGGGGCGCTTTACTTGCCGCTTCTGGTGGAAGGGGAGAAGCCGTCATTTGATGAATTCATGAACAACGTGATCGTTAGGGGCGGAGGCGGAGGTACGGGCGGCGGTCTCGGTTTTGGCGGGTTCAGCGTTACTATTCCGCACAAGACTCATGCATTGGATTTCGTTAACGGGGCGGGTGAGTTTGTGGAGCCGTTGGCGGTTACTATCGGGGCGGTGAACACGCTGAAGATCGGGTTCGGGGGTATAGTCAGCGGCTACAATACGGATTATGCGGGTGCGCGGGACGCGTTGACGGCGGCTATGGGGATCGGGCCTCACGACCTTCATAACGTGAAGGTCGCGGTGGTCGGCGCCGGCGGGGCTGCGCGGGCGGTGGTTGCGGGGCTTGCCGACGTGGGGGCGCGCCTTACTATTTATAACAGGACGATCAGCAAGGCGCGCGATCTTGCCGGGGAGTTTAAGTGCCGGTATGCGGCCTTGCCCGATTTGGCTACGCTGGATGCACGTGTGCTGATCAACTGTACGAGCATCGGGATGTCGCCCGATGCGGATGCCACCCCGGTGCCTTCGGAATTCATAAAGAAGGATATGGTGGTATTTGACACGGTTTACAATCCGCTGGAAACGTGGCTGCTCAAGGAGTCGCGCGCGGCGGGTGCGAAGTGCATCAGCGGAGTTGAGATGTTCATACGTCAGGCGATGGCACAGTACAAGGTTTTCATCGGGGCAGAACCAGACGAAGAGGTCATGCGCGCCGCGGTGCGTGAACGGCTGGGTTAGTTTTTCTGCGGCCGGACTCTGCTGGTTGGCAGCTCTCTGGCCGGTGCATATCTATCAGCGGGCTGCTTTGATTTCCTCAGCCAGCACGCGTATACCTTTTTCGACGACGGCGGCATTGGCGGAGTAATTTATTCTGATGCATTCATGTTTGTGCTTCCAGTCACCGGCCAGGCCGGGGAAGAAGAAGTTGCCGGGTACGACGATAACGCCGCGGCGTTTCAGTCGTTCGTAAAGTTGTTCGCACGTAATCGGCAGGTCGGGCAGCCAGAGCCAGAGGAAGATTGCACCCTGGGGTGTGTGGATGTGATAGTCGGTATCAGCCAATTCCGTGCGGATAATCTCAATTGCAAAATCGGCTTTGGCCTTGTAGAAGGGTCGGATGACATCGCGGCTCAGCGCGATGATGTCATGGCTGCTGATCATGCCGGCGGCGAGCGCCGGGCCTATGCCTCCGGGGGCGAGGTTCATGACAGCGTTGGCCTGGGCGACGAGGCGGATGATTGACGGGTCGGCGATGATGATGCCGGTACGTGCGGCGGGCAGTCCGAGTTTGGAGAGGCTCATGCAGACGACGGTGTTTTCGTTGAAGTGGGGTTTGGCGTCAGTAAAGATGATGTTGGGGAACGGGGTGCCGTAGGCGTTGTCGATGATCAGGGGGACGCCTTTATTTCGCGCGATGGCGTCGAGCTTGCTGATTTCGCAGTCTGTCAGGACATTGCCGGTGGGGTTGGTGGGACGGGAGACGCAGATTGCGCCGATGTCTTCGGTGACTTGCAGCTTGTCGAAATCAACCTTGTACTTGAAGAAGCGGTCGCCGAGGTGTTCGATCTGGGGGCGGTTGGCGATGAAGATGTCTTCGGTGAGTCCGACATCGGCATAGCCGATATATTCGGGGGTGAGTGGGAGCAGTATCTTGCGGTCGGCGCCGTTGGTGGCCGGGCCGGCAAAGATGTTGAACAGGATGAAGAAGGCGGACTGGCTGCCGTTGGTAAGGGCGATGTTCTGAGGTCCGATGTCCCAGCCGAATTGTTCTTTCAAGAGGGCGGCGACGGCCTCGATGAAGGCGAAGCTGCCCTGGGGCGGGTCATATTCGCCGACAGCCTTTCGAAATTGGCCGTCGGCGGCGAGGAGTTGTTCGGCGGCGCGGTGAAAGTGTCGCTGGACTTCGGGGATGTGGGCGGGATTGCCGCCGCCCAACATGCAGAGGTTGCCGGTATGCACAGTGCCGAGGTCGTCCATGAGGCGGCTGATGCCGGAGGTTTTTGCGAGTCTGTCGCCAAGTTTTGAAAGCTTCATTACGGGCGTCACTTCTGCTGATCACTGCGCGGGCCGACGTGCACGTGCAGATGGGTTACGGCTTTATGGCCAAGCTGGTTGGCGCGACTGACGGTGACGATGTAGTCGCCGGGTTTCTGGTAGCGGTGGGTTGTGACGGCGTAGCCGTCGGGGTTGTGGACATTAGCGTTGCCGTCGGAACAGACGGTTACGGGTTTGCTGCCGTCGCCGAAGTCCCAGAGTTCGCGGTGGTGCTGTGTGCGAAAGGATCGGACCTTGAATGTTATCTCATCGCCGGCCTGTATGCCGAAGGTGGGGTAGTAACTGGCGTGTATTGCGGGGGGCAGGGGGTCGGTTTTGTGGCGGTCGATGACATATACGACGGCGAAATCCCAAGCTGCCTTGCCGGCTGAATCGGTGACCTTGACGATTTCGTTATACTGACCCGGCTGGTCGTATACGCGATCGACCTGGGGGCCTTTGGCGCCTTTTCCATCGCAGAACGTCCATTCATAAGTTTTGATCCCGCTGCGGCTCCAACTCTTTGTCGCGTCGAGTTTGACGGTCTGGCCGGTGAAGACGAGGTGGTGTGGGCGCGCGACGGCGATGATGTCGGGCTTGTACTGCTGCTGATATGCCTGCCAGATGAAGGGGTAGGCGTCTTCGGTGCCCCACAGTCCGGAGGGCTGGCGGCTCTTTATGTCGAAGTGCAGATGCGACCAGCCGCCGCTGCCGCCTTCCTTGCCGAGCAGGCCGATGGGCTGGCCCATACGGACTCGCTTGCCGGGGATGACGGGGGTGGCGATCATGGCGAGGTGGCTGTAGCGGTAAAACCAGCCTCGGTCGTCGAGGACGTATACGACGTCATATCGCGGACTGACGGGGGTGTCTTTGTAGCCGTCGAGCACGTGATCGCCCGCGGAGACGACCAGGCCGTCGGTGGCGGCGTATACGTGGGCGAGCAACTCGGCGCCGCCGAAGTCCAGGCCGTAGTGATAGTAGATGTTCTTCGAGTCGGGTATGTCGCAGGCGTTGACGTAGCAGGGGACATTGCCCATCTGGGTGTCGCTTGAAAACCATTTGAGGTTGGTTGGATATACGAATGTGTCCGGGCGAATCCAAGGGGAGCCGGCGGGCCAGAGGCGGAGACGTGCGTCTTTGAGGAGGCCCCATGCGTTGTCCTTGCTGCTGTTCTGGACATAGCCTTTGGTTACGGGACAGTCGATCTGGATGCTGCCTGTTGTGGTGGGCAGGTTGTATGTGGAGGAGACGAGCTGGACGGTGCTGTCTTCCACGCGGACGGTTACCTGGGCGCGGCGGACGGCCTGACGGACACTGTCGCGGGTTTCGTCGAGGGTGAGCAAGGTTACTTTGACGGTGCGGGTGTCGTGGAGTTTGACCTCGGCTGTTTCGCCGATGTTGAGGTCGACGGTTCGGGCAAGCGGCTCGATTGTGGGTTTGGGCAGTTCCGCAGCGTCCGCAGCAGTGCAAAGCAGGACGCCAAGAGTCAACATGATTATGCCGTCTTTAATTCTCATCTGAGCCTCCTTTTCAATAAGACGCAATTAGTGAATATCTGGCAGTATTATAGCAATGAGCCGTGGCAGTTGCCACAGGGCAATTGTCGGCCGACTGGCGTCCATAGACTGTCTGGTATTGGAGCGCCGAGCAAAACCGTTCGGGGCCCCCAGAGGTCAAAATCCCCCCCGGCGAACAGAGGCTCCAAATTTTGTCCTCTGTGCAAACGGTTTTGCGCTCCCAGGGCGCCGCGGGCCGGATTTGGAATGTTGAACTCGCGCGCAATACGGGGGACTTGAATGCGCGGGGAGGCGATGTTATCATGGAGTGGACAGGGTGCGATGCGGATCGCGGATCATGTTTTTTAATATTGCGCGGCTGCGCACGAGTGAAACAGATTACGGAGGTTGCCATGTCTGCTATGAGATGCACACGACTACTGCTGGCCGGATGGATATTGCTGGGTCTTGCGGGTTCGGTTTTGGGACAGGCCAATTATGACGAGGCGAAGGTGCCAGCTTATACACTGCCCGATCCGCTGGTTTGTGAGGACGGGACGAAGGTCGATTCGGCGAAGGTTTGGATGGAGAAGCGGCGCGGGGAGATATTGCGGCTTTTCGAGGAGCATGTTTACGGCAAGGCGCCGGGTCGGCCGGAGGAGGTGAAGTATGGAGTGGAGAAGGCGGATGATGCGCTCGGGGGCAAGGCGGTTCGCAAGCAGGTTACGATGACGCTTACGAATAAGGGCAAGTCCGTGGCGGTGGATTTGCTGATTTACCTTCCGAAGGATGCTGTGCGGCCGACGCCGGTGTTTCTGGGGCTTAATTTTCAGGGGAATCACTCGATACACAGCGATCCGGGGATCAAGCTGTCAGAAAGCTGGATACGCTCTTCGGGGCGGGGCGTGCAGGGGAATCGTGCATCCGAGGCGAGTCGCGGGGCGGCGTCGTCGCGTTGGCCGGTGGAGAAGATTCTGGAGCGAGGGTACGGGCTGGCGACGGTTTATTACGGGGATATCGATCCGGACTACGATGATGGATTCCAGAACGGCGTGCATCCGCTGTTTTATCGCAAGGGACAGACAAAGCCCGCGGCGGATGAATGGGGTTCCATTGCGGCTTGGGCGTGGGGGCTGAGCCGGGCGATGGACTATTTTGAGACGGACGGCGACATCGATCACAAGCGGGTGGCGGTGATGGGTCATTCGCGATTAGGCAAGACGTCGCTGTGGGCGGGGGCGACGGATGAGCGGTTTGCGATGGTGATTTCGAACAATTCGGGCTGCGGCGGGGCGGCTCTTTCGCGGAGGGCGTTTGGGGAGACTGTCAAGCGGATTAATACGTCGTTTCCGCATTGGTTCTGCGACAACTATCTTGAGTACAACGACAACGAGGGGGCCTGCCCGGTGGATCAGCATCAGCTTATTGCTTTGATGGCGCCTCGGCCTGTTTATGTTGCGAGCGCGGAGAAGGATCAGTGGGCGGATCCGAAGGGTGAGTTTCTGGCGGCGAAGGGGGCGGAGCCAGTGTACCGTCTATTGGGAGCGGGGGGATTGGCGGCGGAGGAGATGCCGGGGCTCGATGAGGCGGCAATGGGGGTGATCTCGTATCACATCCGGACCGGCGGACATGACGTTACCGAGTATGACTGGCAACGGTATATGGATGTGGCGGATCGGTACGTGAAGAGAAAGTAATTCTGCAAATTTGCACTTAATAGAGTGACCGTATCGGATATAGTGCATGGGCGGTGACGTTGGAAGAGGCCAGTTTTTGTGCAAGACGCGGCTGGG
>JAWLHD010000015.1:0-21131 GCA_041690555.1 Anaerohalosphaeraceae bacterium | reverse complement strand
GTACTGGTCGAGGCTGGTGCCCACATGCCTGCCTGGGGGCTAGGCCGGCTCATGACCCACAACGAAGATCACCGGCTGGTCCGTTGCCTCCAGGTCCGCCCTGAGCCACTCGTAGAGACCGTCGCACACGTCGCCCTTGCCGGAATGATCGTCTTGCCCGGTATAATACTGGTTGAGGACGATAAAGTGTGCCGATCCGTAGTCAAACGAATACGTTGTTGTCTCCGATCCTGGCGGGCCCTGCCGCACTATAAAGGGCAGTCGGCTCGAACGGTCCCGAACCCAGGCCATATACTCGCGGTTTTCCGCGTCATGATTGCCGACCGCCGGGTACCACAGCATATCGGCGCCAAACGCCGCCCTGAAATCGTGATCCGTCATCCACGGCGGGTCGAAATCGCCCGCCATCAGCACAAACGCCCCCTCGCCGTCGACCAGGCGGTTCATCTCCTGCAAGGTCCACTGGAAGGCCGCCCTGCGGCTGGCCCGTTTTGGACGGTTGTCCGCCATGACGGTGAATCTAAATGGCTCACCAGGCGGTGCAGGCGACCTGTCGGTGTCGACTGCTTCAGGCACATACATCTGGCTTTGGTTTGCCTGCGACGGACCGTACGAAGCGCATCCCGCAATAATCAAACCTGCAAACAGAACTACTGCAGCAAAGATCCTGCTTCTCACATGGGCCCCCTTGTGGACTATAGACGCTCAGAGAACTCGCCCCGGACACACCGGGCTCAGCTTGTACGGCAACCTTATAGTGCCTGTTCGTCATGATTCGACGAAGCGGCATGTTCGCTTAATTTGTACCCCCCCGCCGCCGACTACGGAAGGAACTTCAAAGGGCTCTTCAGCTTATCGGGCAAGTATTTGTTGACGACGAAGTCGAGCCCGTGCTTGGCGAACGCCTGCTGTTCAACGCGGATCCCCATCTTGAGCATCTGATTGATGGACTCCTGCCATGACTTGTGGTGTTTGACGAATGGATCGTTCTTGAGTGCATCTTTTGCACGTTTGATATCCACGTCCTTGAGAGGGTGCGTGGGCAGCTTGTAATCGATGACGTCCTGCGGCGTGACGCCCAGAAACGTTGCCTTGGGCACGCAGAAAAACTCATTAAGATGGGCGGCATTGCCGCTGCCCACCTTCAGTGTGCGGTAAATATTGAAATAACCGTAAGGGTCGCCATCCACAAATGCATACACGGGTATCTTCAACCCGTCGCTGAGCCGCCGGATAAACCGCCTGCACGCCCGCGTGGGCACGCCCCCCATGCTGATTAATATGCAATTAGTCGTGCGCCAGTAGTCGTACTTCACAAGACGCTGAAACATGCCCGCGGTCTCGATGGCAAGTATGAACTTGGCGCCGCTTTCAAACTGCAAATGCTCAACATCGATCGGTATCGAATAGGCCCCGGAGCCAAATTTGGTGCAGTCTATCCTGAGCTTCTTGCCGGACGCGTCGCGATCAATGACAATGAGCTTTCCGGCAACGTCGCCGCCCTTCTCTTCGGGGATGAATTTCAACTGCTCGCGATTGACGCCGAACATCGCCTCGACGTCGTCCATGATCGTGTCGGATTCCGGTTGTTCGGCAAAACCGGCTTTGCCCCAGTTTTTTGAGATGTAGTAGGCTTCTCTTTTTGTGGCCATGTCGTCTTTGTCTATTAGTTCTTTTGAGAGGGCCATCATTTTGAGGGTTTGGGCGAAGGTTTTTACGGTGCTGACGGTTAGTGTTCTTTGTTTGATCTTTCCTCGCATCTCGAAATAGCCGTTTTTGGGCTGATACTTGACATTTGCGAGGGATCTGACTGGGGTGGACATTGTTGGTTTTTGGTTTCTGAGGATTTTGTCGTAGACGTCTTTGGCGTTTTGGGTGATTTTTTTGGCCACTGGGAGGGGTTTTGTCTTTGCCATATGGTGTTCTTCCCTGATTGGAACGTTGTTTTTGGTTGAAAAACGCATTTTACCCTGTTGATTTGGTGCTCGCAAGTGCAATCATAGTGGGTTTTTCGTGCGCAGGGCTGCATTTTTTTACGGGTTTTGGTCTTTTGGAGGGGTCAAAAAATGCTTTTTTTGGCAATTTAGGCGAGTTGGGCGGTTTTAAGTGCACTTTTTTTGAAATCCGTGGTTTTTTTTCATTGACTTCGGAGCAGTCGTCCGATATAGTAATCAACGGAATGTGAAGCTCGATAGAGCTTTACCATAGACCTCGGCGAGGCTAACGTGGGACCCCGTTTTCCCCCCCAGACGGACCCACAACCTCGCCACTTTTTTGCGCATTTCTTGAAAAAGGCTTTCTCGCTACAGTAAACTCTCAAGGGTCGAAAGGCATACCGTGTAATAGGGATTTTGTCCAGTGTAAAATGCTTGCATGGGGTTTACATGAGATGTATAATTTGTGCTGTCCGGGTGGTTATATTTTTTGCGGTAGATAACGATTCAATCCCGGAGGCGTCTATAAGGTCGTTGCTGAGGGAGGGGATGCGACTCGTGCCAGGCCGCGGAGAAGTAAATCGACTTTCCGAGCAAGTAAGCGAGCTGCGCGTTCCTTTGAGGCAAGCTGGAGGGTGATGATGAAGGCATGGCTTTTGGCGACGGCCTTTGTGGTTGGTGCGCCCATTTTGACGTGGGGGCAGTATTCAGACGGCAACGGTACCGAAGAGAATCCCTATATTATCGCCACTGTGGCGGACTGGGATGCGCTGATGAATACACGGGAGCACTGGAGCTGCCATTTCCGTCTTGTTGAAGACCTGGACATGGAGGACGTTGGGCTGATCCCCATCGGTTGGGATGACGAGTGGTCTTTCTCGGGCTCGTTTGACGGCAACGACCACACTATCCGAAATGTAACCATCACTACAACCGCCGACGACTATTACGCCTGCGCCCCGTTCGGATGGATCGGGCCGACGGGCACGATTGACCGTCTGAGACTCGAAAACGTCAACGTTTCCGGTCCGTGCGGCGTCGGGGGACTGGCCGGCTTCGTCTACGGGCGGATCACCAACTGTTCCGTGCAGGGGTCCGCCGGGGGGAATTTATGGGTCGGCGGGCTGATTGCTTACGGAGTCGGCGCGAGATTGCTGTATTGCCAGACCGATGTCTCTATCACCGGCGTCATGGGGGGTCCGATGGGTTTGTGGACTCCTGATTTTATTGGCGGCATTGCCGGTGAGCTCCGCGAGGGCGGCGTCGCGAATTCCTGCCATTCGGCCGGGCCCATTACCACTGACGCGAAGGGATCATCTATCGGCGGTCTGGTCGGCTATGTCTATCGGGCGAGCGTGGCCGGCTCCACGGCGGTCGGCACTGTGTGCGGCAGAGAAGACATTGGCGGCCTGGTCGGTCGGGCCATGACCGGCAATATCTGGGAGTGTCAAGCCGCCGGCGTCGTACAGGGCGGTAAGCGGGCCGGAGGGCTGATCGGCTCCGTGTCGGACGGCACAGTTGTTCGCAATTGCCGGGCTGTGGGACCTGTTAGCGGCACCGGCGCAGCCGGCGGGCTCATCGGCAAGGCCGCGCAATCGTATGTTCACCATGCCGTCGCCGAAGGGGCCGTCGCCGGAACCGCGAACGTCGGCGGACTGATCGGTTTGTCCGAACAGACACAACTGTCCGACTGCCACGCCTCAGGAAAGGTCGACGGCGACTGTTGGATCGGAGGCCTGGTCGGCTACTCCGATTATGGCCAGCTTGATCGCTGCACTGCCGCGGGAGACGTCACCGGCGTCGATGGCGACATTGGCGGACTGATTGGGAGTGCCAGGAGCACCCATGTAACCGCCTGTCGCGCGGAGGGTAATGTCAGCGGAGGCTATCGGGTCGGCGGGCTGATCGGCTGGGCGGATCAGTCGTTCCAGAGCGCAACAATCAGCCACTGCGTCGCCACGGGCGACGTGACCGGCACGCACAGCGAAGGCTGCATTGGGGGAGTCATCGGGCGCATTAGCGGCTATGCCATCGAAGCGTGCCGGGCCACGGGCCGAATCACCGGTTCCTGGAACCACGCCGGCGGATTGATCGGCTACGGCTATGGCAACATTACCGACTGTCATGCCACGGTCGCCGTAACCGGCAGGAACTACGTAGGGGGTTTGGTCGGATATCTCTCAGGGAATTCCGTGGTCACGAATTCGCATGCGGTTGCCTCGGTTGAATCGCTTGGGCCCAGTACGACGAATTATCTTGCCGGCTTGATTGGTTACGCGGGCCAAAACAGCAGTATCCAAAACTGTTATGCCGCTGGAGAGATAATGCGTCGTAACGCGAATCATGTGGGCGGCCTGGTGGGCCAACTGGAATCCGGCCTCATTGACACCTGCTACTCCGAGGTGGCGGTCATCGGGTATAGCCTTGTGGGCGGCTTCGTGGGCCATCAGTCCGGCGGGGCCATTTGGCGTTGCTACGCGACGGGTTCGGTTCAGGGATCCAGCGATGCCGGCGGTTTTGCCGGCCGCGTATACGACGGCACGATAAGCGACTGCTATGCCGCCGGGGACATCGGCAGCTCCTACGTTGACACACCGGTAAGGGACGCCGGCGGTTTTGTCGGTCGCCAGCACGGGTCATCCGGCATTGAGCGCTGTTACGCCACGGGACAGGTCACCGGGCGCGAAGGGCGAATTGGCGGCTTCAGCGCGATCCTACAGGATGCCGCCGTCGTCGAGGACTCCTTTTGGGACACTCAGACGTCCGGGCTGACGGTTAGCGCCGCGGGCACGGGCCTGACGACGGTTGAGATGCAGAGGCGTGCGACGTTTCACCAGGCCGGTTGGGTTTTCGTGGACGGGTCCGGCAATGGCACGGCGGACACCTGGCGGATGTGCGTGGATGATGTGGCGTATCCGCAACTGGCGTGGACGTTTGCCCGGCGAGGAGACTTCCGGTGTCCGGATGGCGCTGGGATGGAAGACCTTTGTCTGCTGGCGGGGCAATGGCTAACCGATGATGCCGATCCGCTGACGCAGGCCGACGCAACTGGTGACGGCAGGAGCGACCTGTTTGATCTGGCGATCGTTGCGGAGAACTGGCTGGCGTCACCCGCTGCGCGGTAGCCTGGCGCAGCGGATGGGTATTCGCGTGCTCACGCCGTTTGTCCCGACGGATGCCGTGGCATTCATTGATGCATGCGCGGAGCACTGCAGCAAGCGGCGGCGGCTGACATAGCGGCGCGAAAAACCTAAGGCATTGACCAATTCCCTTTGGTTGGAGGAAAGATTATGAGGAGCTTGATTGCGGTTTCGCTGTGCATGCTTGTGGTGTGCGCCTGGACGAGCGTTTGTGCGGGCATGGGGACGGGGTTTACTTATCAGGGGCGGTTGTCGGATGGGGGAAATTCGGCCCAGGGGGCATACGATCTGCTGTTTGAGTTGTATGATGATGCGGACCCGGATGTGGGCAATCGTGTTGCGCATGCGCTGGAGGCGGAAGACGTGCATATCGTTGGCGGGTATTTTACGGCGGAGTTGGATTTTGGAGCGGGGGTGTTTGACGGCGCGGCGCGGTGGCTGCAGGTGAGCGTGCGGCCATACGAGAGTACGGCGTCCGAAGATTATGTGGCGCTGCTGCCTCGACAGCCCATTACTCCGGCGCCGTATGCCCTGTATGCCGCCGACGGTCCGTCGTCCAAACTGCCACTGGTTCTTCTGCATGATGGTGACGAGGCGGTAGTCTGGGCTGAGAACGGCGATGCCGGACAGGGTTTGTTCGGGTCATCCGTCCAGGGCTATGGCATGCACGGAATGAGCGCATCGAAATATGGTGTTTATGGCACCGGTTCCAAGGGTGTCTACGGGCTGCACCTGGATTCAGGCAACTACGGGTACCTGGGCAGTTTGGACTACGGGGTCTATGGGCGATTTAGCAGCGGCAACTATGGGGCTCTCGGTGTGAGCAATGCGGGCGTTTTTGGTGAAACAGGCCTGGCGGACGTGGCCGGCGTATTCGGGTCCAGCCCGTTCGGCTACGGCGTGCACGGAATGAGCGCATCGAAATATGGTGTTTATGGCACCGGTTCCAAGGGTGTCTACGGGCTGCACCTGGATTCAGGCAACTACGGGTACCTGGGGAGTTCGGACTACGGCGTTTATGGGCGGTTCAGCAATGAAAACTGGGGGGCTCTGGGCCTTGCCGTCGCGGGAGTCTATGGCGAGACTCAGGCAAACAATGCTCCGGCAATACTGGGTTCCAGTCCGTTCGGTTACGGCGTGCGCGGCGCCAGCGCGACGCGGTATGGGGTCTATGGAACCGGAGCCATTGGTGTTTACGCGGAACACCCCTCCAGCGGCAACTACGTGGCCCTGGCCGGCAAAGACTATCTTTTGGAGGCCCGCAACAGCAGCAACTCTATCGCCGCCTTGTTGGGCTCATACAAGAGGGGTTTAAGCACCTATTCCTACGAGCCCGGTGGATATGGAGTGTACGCAGTGGGCGAGTGCGGCGTTTATGCCATGGGCGACGCTTCGACCGGCTACGGTGTCAAGACCAACGGGTACTACGGTGTTCACGCCGAAAGTACGGACGGATTCGCCGGATACTTCGATGGAGCAGTGCGGATCATCGGCTATCGATGGAACCCCGCAACAACCGACGGTGATTTCAGCATCGGAGACAATGCCTTCTGGTTCAAGGTCGGTGTTGCCGTCGCCGGAGGAGGTGCAGGTGATGTGCGACTGCGGTCGCAGGGCGGGACGAACCGCCTGATTCTTGGCAGTGGAACGGGTGATGTAATGACGGTTGTCAATGGGGGCGTGGGCATTCGCACGCTCACGCCGGCGCCGGATGCCGCGCTGGATGTGCACGGGCCGATCTACCAACGGGGTTCGAGGCTGCACGCCGACTACGTCTTCGAAGCAGGATACCCCCTGGAATCGATCGAGGAACATGCCGAATGGATGTGGACTAATAGGCACCTGCCCGGGATCCCCAGAGCCCAAACCGATGGGGATGGCACGGAGGTCGTCGAGGTAGGCGCGCATCGACGCGGGATCGTCGAGGAACTGGAAAAAGCGCATATCTATATTGAGCAGTTACACAAGCGCATCAGCACATTGGAAGAGCGTCTGGCGAAGCTCGAAGCCAGGCTCTGAGTTTGATAGGGCGAAGGAAATATCATGCGCGGATATCTTTGCGGTAATAGATTTGTTTTTACTGTCTTGCTCGTCTGGGCGGCTGTGCTTGTGCCGACGGCCGAGGGGCAGAGCGGCGGGCCATATGAGTTGACGTGGAGCACCATTGACGGCGGCGGCGGGACGAGCAGCGGCGGGCCGTATACCTTGACCGGGACGATCGGGCAGGCGGATACGGGGGTTAGCAGCGGGGGGACTTATGTGCTCAGCGCTGGGTTCTGGCCGGGGCAGTTCGGGTGCGTGGTGAATCTGGCGGACCTGATGATCTTTGTGGAGCAGTGGTTAGCCGTAACGCCGGGTGCGCCGTTCGATGCGGCGGACTTTGACGAGAGCGGCAGCGTTGACATCGCGGACTTCGCCGTGTTGTCGAGGTGGTGGCTGGATCATTGCCCGTCGGACTGGCCTTTGAAATAGCGGACGTGGTGTTGCGGCTGTGAAGGTAATTGTTGGGCGGATGCCTCGGGCTGCAAGGGCGAGGATCTGGAGTGGCTGGCGTTGGAGTGACGGCAAGGCGGGGAAAGGGGTGGCATACATGTCTGGGGCAGAGTATCATGTGGGGCGTAAGGTTCTGTTTTAAGGGCGTAACATGGGCAGAAATGAGGTTCTTTCGGCGTTGAGGGACTTTAAGAATGAATCGGGTGTTCAGTATGGGATTCTGGAGATGGGCGTTTTCGGTTCGTTTGCTCGGGATGAGGCGACGGAAGACAGCGACGTGGATGTCTTTGTTAAGACGGTGACGCCCAATCCTTTTACGTTGGTGCATATCAAGCATGATATAGAGGGGCTGGTTGGACACAGGGTGGACATTGTGCGACTACGAGAGAAGATGAATCCCATGCTGAAGAGGAGGATTGAAAGCGAGGGGGTCTATGTTTGACAGAGAGCTTGTGCGGTCCATTCTTGCCGACGTCGAAGGCGCACTCGTTAAGATTCACACTCGATCTGCGGGCATTGAGAGCGCGTCGTTTTTCACGGACAGTCCGGCGGGCATGGAGAAGCTCGATGGATTATGCATGCTGTTCATGGCGGTAGGAGAAGGTATCAAGAACGTGGACAAGATGAGCGAAGGAGGATTGCTGCGGAGGTATCCATCAATAGACTGGGAGGGGGTCAAGGGATTCAGAGATATCATTGCGCATCATTACTTCGACATCGATGCGGAACAGGTTTTCTGGATTCTCAGGTATGAACTGAAACCGCTTATGGAGGCTATTCGCAAGATGCTGGGGGAGCTTTAGAAAGCGGCGGGTTCAGGTGCCTGCGCATTGGATACGGCACTTTCTTGTTCTTGGTCCGTCGAATTCGCAGAAGTAGATGCCCTGCCATGTTCCGAGGGTCATTTTGCCTTTTTCGACGATAATGGTTTCGGTGCAACCGAGCATGGAGCTTTTGACGTGAGCGTCGCTGTTGCCTTCGTTGTGGCGGTAGCCGCGTCGATTTTCGGGTACGAGTTCTTCGAGGGTCAGGAGGACGTCGTGGACGACTTCGGGGTCGGCGTTTTCGTTGATTGTGATTGCGGCGGTGGTGTGTGGGGAGGAGACGGTGACGGTTCCGGCGGAAATGCCGCTTTTCCGGAGGGCGTCTTCGACGTGGCGGGTGATATCGATCATCTCGCAGCGGCGATGGGTTGAGACGCTTATTGTTTCGGTTGTGTGCTTCATAATTGGCTCCTGCTTACCACGGGCAAGATGCCCATGCCACTTGGGCGGTTGTGTGCTTCATAACTGCCTCCTGCATATCACGGGCAAGATGCCCGTGCCACTTTACATCTGCTCTACGACTCGGATGCCCAGGAGCTCGCCGAGGCCGTGGGCTATTGTGCGGGCGGTCAGATCGCACAAGAGCAGCCGGGTCGGCCGCGAGCCGGCGTCGGCGCCCAGGACCGGGCACGTATTATAGAAGCCGCTGAACTTCTGGGCCAGCTCGTAGAGAAAGGCTGTCAGATAGTTCGGTCGGCAGTCGGCCAGGGCGTTTTCGATTATCTCGCCGTACCGCATGAGGTGTTTGGCGAGGTCCAGCTCGGCGGGGTCGTCGAGGCGCAGGCCGGCGATGCCCGACAGCTCGTTTTGGATATCGACATCTTTGCCAGCGGCCTTGCGTTCGATGGACTTGACGCGGGCGTATGCGTACTGCATGTAGGGGGCGGTGTTGCCGTCCATCGCGAGCATGCGGTCGTAGCTGAAGACGTAGTCGCTGGTGCGGTTGTTGGAGTAGTCGGCGTACTTGACGGCGCCTATGCCGACGGCTCGGGCGATTTCGGTTTTGCGGTCTTCGGTGAGCTGGGGGTTCTTCTGTTCGACTATTGCGCGGGCTCGCTGGACGGCTTCTTCGAGCAGGTCGCGGAGTTTGACGTTTTCGCCGGAGCGGGTTTTGAGGGGGCGGTTGTCCTCGCCAAGGACCGTGCCGAACATGACGTGTACGAGTTTGACGCGGTCGGGGACCCAGCCGGCGAGGCGTGCCACCGCGAAGAGCATTTCGAAGTGGAGCTTCTGGCGGGCGTCGGTTACGTAGATGATTTCGTCGGCGTTGAGTTCTTCGATTCGGTACTTGAGTGCGGCAAGGTCGGTGGTGGCGTAGAGGAACGCGCCGTCGGATTTGCGGACGATGAAGGGCAGCGGCTGGCCTTCCTTGCTGGTGAAGCCGCTGGGGAAGACGCAAATTGCGCCATCGGACTCGACGGCGAGGCCTTTGCTCTGCAATTCTTCGACGATGGCCGCGAGGCGGTCGGCGTAGAAGCTTTCGCCGCGTTCGTTGTCCTGGTAAAGGCTGACTTCGAGTGCATCGTAGACGGGCTGGTAGTGGAGTCGCGACTCGTCGACGATATGGCGCCAGACTTTGAGGGTTTCGGTGTCGCCGGCATGGAGGCGGACGACCTCCTGACGAGCGGCGGCGGCGAATGCTTCGTCGGCGTCGCAGCGGGCCTTGGCGTCGCGGTAGAACTGCTCGAGGTCGTCGATGCGGACGGAGTCGGGGTCTTCGATTATCCGGGGCGAGGCGTGCTTGAGGTATGCGATGAGCATTCCGAACTGTGTTCCCCAGTCTCCGATGTGGTTCTGGCGGATAACGGTGTGGCCGTGGAATTCGGACATTCGGCAGACGGCGTCACCGATGATGGTGCTGCGGAGGTGGCCGACGTGCATCTGCTTTGCTATGTTGGGGCAGGAGAAGTCGACGACGATGCGTCTTGGCGTGTCGGCGCGGTCGACGGCAAGGCGCGCGGGGTCGGTGAAGATTTCCAGCAGTCTTCGGGCGATACAGTCGGGCTTAAGGCGGAGGTTTATGAAGCCCGGGCCGGCGATTTCGGGGGCGGCGCAGATGTCCGACAGGTCGAGCGACCGGACTAGCGTATCGGCGAGCTGGCGGGGGTTGGTCTTGAGCTGTTTGGCGGCGGCCATGACGCCGTTGACCTGGTAGTCGCCGAACTTCGGGTCGGTGGCGGGCTTGACGAGGGCGGGCAGGTCGGGTTTTCCGGTGATCCGGGTCAGGGCGGCGGTGATGCGCTGTTCGAGCAGGTCTATGACCGGTTTCATCGGCGGTTGGCGTCCTTATTTGATGCGGATGTGTTTTGCGTCGCCCCAGAGCATTTCGAGGTCGTAGTAGGTCCGATACTCCTCGTCGAATACGTGGACGACGACGACGACGAAGTCGACGAGTATCCATCTTCCCTGTTCGTAGCCGGCCTGGCCGAACCGCTGGAATCCCAGGCTCTTTGCCTCGCGGCTGACCTCGTCGATGACGGTACGGCGCTGCCGGTCGCTGGTGCCGGTGGCGATTACGAAATAATCGGCCGCGGGGCTGAGGCCCCGCAGGTCTAAAACGGCGACGTCGGTGCAGTGCCGCTCAAGCGCAATCTGCGCGGCGGCTATCGCGAACTGCCTGCTTTCATCTTGCTGTTTGCCGGCCAATGGACTCCTGTGCGTCTTGTGCATTTGATACTCGGGCAATGGCCCGCTATGTTAAGAACTCGGCGGGACAAACCCGCTGTTGCTTTATAATCGTCAATATTGCGTCATGCAATAGAAAAGGGTGACCATCCCTGGCCACCCCTGATACCTTACAAACAGGCTGTCGGTTCGTCAACAAAAGAAATCATCCGCCCAGCGAGAGGGCGAATTTGACGACGACGCCTGAGAATACCACGCTGACCATCGTCATGAGCTTGATGAGGATGTTGAGGCTCGGTCCGGACGTGTCTTTGAACGGATCGCCGACCGTATCGCCGACAACCGCCGCGGAGTGTACCGGGTTCTGGCTGCCGTCGGGGAGCTTCTTGCCGCCGTGGGCGCCCTTTTCGATGTACTTCTTGGAGTTGTCCCATGCCCCGCCGGCGTTGTTGAGCGTAATGGCCAGCACGAAGCCGGTCGTTAAGCCGCCTGCCAGGAGCCCCATTACTCCTGCAACACCCAGGACCATACCTGTTACCACGGGCATGATGATTGCCAGGAGCGAGGGCAGGACCATTTCCCTCTGGGCGCCGGCGGTTGAAATCTTTACGCATTCGGCGTAATCGGGCTTGCCGGTGCCCTGGAGGATTCCGGGGATGTCCCTGAACTGGCGGCGCACTTCGTTAACCATTGCGCCCGCGGCGCGTCCGACGGCCTTCATTGTCATCGCACAGAATACGAACGCCATCATGGCGCCGATGAACAGGCCGCAGATGAGCTTGGGGTTCATGATCGTGAGGTTGTAGGCGTTGACGAAGTCCATGACGCTGGCGGTCTTGACGGATTCGGCGGTGAAGTCGAACGTGCCGACCGTATAGATGCCGTTTTCGGCGGCGGCCGCGAGCCTTCCGATCCAGATCCTGACCTCTTCGATATAAGCGGCCAGAAGTGCCATTGCGGTCAGAGCCGCCGAGCCGATGGCGAAGCCCTTGCCCGTTGCGGCGGTGGTATTGCCGAGGGCGTCGAGGGCGTCGGTTCTCTTGCGGACTTCCGGCCCGAGTCCGGCCATTTCCGCGTTGCCGCCGGCGTTATCGGCGATGGGGCCGTATGCGTCGGTCGCTAATGTGATACCCAAAGTGGAAAGCATACCCACAGCCGCAAAGCCGATGCCGTAGAGGCCCATCGACAGGTCGGTGAAGCCGCCCGCCGACCAGAACGCGGCAAGAATGCCCAGCACTATGACGATCACCGGCAGGCCCGACGAGTACATGCCGGTCGCGAAGCCGTCTATGATCGTTGTTGCGGGGCCCATTTCGGCCTGCGCGGCGATGCCCCTGGTGGGTTTGTATTCGTCGGAGGTGTAGTATTCGGTGAGCTGGCCGATTATGACACCGGCGATGAGCCCGGCAACGACAGAGCCGAAGATGCCCCATGTGATCATGCCGACGCCGGCCATTACGGCAAGCGCGACAAGTATAAACAGCGAACTGCCGAGGGTTCCGAACAGCAGGGCGTGCAGCAGGTTCTTCTGGCTTGCGCCTTCTTTGCACTTGACCATGAACATTCCGATGATCGACAGTATGATACCTATGCCGGCGACGATCATTGGGGACAAGACCGCCATAGCGGAAGTCATTTGCTTGTATTCGAGAGCGCTTGCCGAAAGAGCGGCGCCAAGAGCGGCGGTTGCGAGAATCGAGCCGCAGTAGCTTTCATAGAGATCGGCGCCCATGCCCGCGACGTCACCGACGTTGTCGCCGACGTTGTCAGCGATGGTGGCGGGGTTACGGGGGTCGTCTTCGGGTATTCCGGCTTCAACCTTGCCGACGAGGTCGGCTCCGACATCGGCGGCCTTGGTGTAGATACCGCCGCCGACGCGTGCGAACAGTGCCTGCGTCGAGGCGCCCATGCCGAACGTTATCATTGTCGTGGTGATTTCAACCAGCTTGTGGCCCGAATCCATACCCGCCGGGACCAGTGTAAGGCCGAGGAAGTGGAGACCCTGCTCCATGTTCGCTGCTGTGTAGACTATCTTGTCGAGGATGAGGTACCAGGCGGTGATATCGAGAAGGCCGAATCCCACGACGACCAGGCCCATGACGGCGCCTGAGCGGAAGGCGACCTGAAGTCCGCGGTTGAGGCCTTCACTTGCGCCCTGAGCGGTACGCGAAGAGGCGTTGGTCGCGGTTTTCATGCCAAGGAAGCCGCACAGACCGCTGAAGAAGCCGCCTGTCAGGAATGCAAGCGGCACGAAGGGGTTCTGCACGCCCATGTAGGCAAGCACCACGAAGATGATCAGCAGGATGAGAAACACGATGGCGACAACGCCGTACTGACGCTTGAGGTAAGCGTAAGCGCCCTCCCGCACGTGGTGTGCGATTTCAATCATTTTGGCGTTGCCTTCCGGGGCGCTCATCATCTTCCTATAGAAGTAGACTGCAAATCCAAGCGCGGCGATTGCGGAGATCGGAGCGATCCACCAACTCAACGGGATTTCCGTATCAGCAGCGGCGCCGTCGCTGGCGAACGCCGACGCCGTGCAGACGAGCACGCCCATGGCGGCCGCGATCCATGTGGATGTAGAGACTCTTTTCACAGCTTGCCCTTTCAAGTTACAGTGAATCAAAAAAAGTTTAGAAGAAGATGCCCATCGGGACCGGGCAGTCTAACCACTTGCCGGGGATTTTCAAGTTTTTTTCGACGTGTTAGCAAAATCGTGCAAAAAGCCGTCAGATAGTTTTATCGGTCAGGTGTGATAATCAGCGTTAATCGTAACGTATGCTCGGCTCAGATCACATCCGTAACAGAAGTCAGAGCATTTGCCGACGCCGAGATTGACGGTGATAGTATGATATTTTTGCCGGATTGTGTCGCTTACCTTTGCGGCGTCGAATTTTATCGGTCTGCCGTTTCTAAAGACTACGGCGTCTCCGATTTTACAGGTAATTTTTTTGGGATCGAGTCGGACACCGCATGACCCGACGGCACAAATAATCCTGCCCCAGTTTGGGTCGCCTCCGTGTACGGCGCACTTGACGAGGTCATAATCGGCGACGGCGCGTGCCGCCTTTGCGGCTTCGGCGCTGGTTGCAGCGCCGGTTACAATGACCTTGAACATTCGGGTGGCGCCTTCGGCATCGAGCGCCATCTGGCGAGCGAGGTCCTCACAGACGGTTTTGAGCGCCTTGGCGAAGGACCGGAAGCGTGTGTCCCGGCGCGTGATGGTCGGGTTTCCGGCGGCGCCGGAGGCCAGGGCGATTGCGGTGTCGTTGGTGCTCTGGTGTCCGTCTACGGTCAGCTTGTTCAATGACTCGCCGATGGCGGCGGCCATTGCTTTTTTCAGCATTGGTGTGCTGATGGCGGCATCGGTGGTGATGACGGAGATGGTGGTCGCCATATTGGGTCCGATCATTCCGGCGCCCTTTACAGTTCCGCCGATGGTTACCGTCTTGCCGGCTATACGCAGGGTTGCCGCGGCCTCTTTGCACCTTGTATCGGTTGTCATGATGGCTCTTGCGAAGTCGTGTCCGGCGGCGGCGCTTGCGGACAACGCGGCGGCGGCGGCGCCAATGCCGGCCTTGACCCTGGCGATCGGCAGCGGGTGGCCTATGATGCCGGTCGAGGCGACCAGCACCTCGTGCGAGTGGGCGTCAATATGCTTTGCGGCGGTGCGGCACATGGCGACGGCGTCGTCGAGGCCCTTTTGACCTGTGCAGGCGTTGGCGTTGCCGGAGTTGATCACTACGCCGTATATCTTCGCGGTTTTTGCGTGCCGGCGGGCGATTTCGACGGCGGCGGAGACAATTTTGTTGGTTGTGAACATTGCCGCCGCGGCCGCACCGCCAGGACAGTGCAACAGCGCCAGATCGCGTTTGCCCGATCTCTTGAGACCACATGAGACACCCGCGGCGAGGAAGCCGGCGGCCTGAGTAACAGCACCCTTTGCCATCAAATGCGCCTTTCAAAAATCACGGCGCAACAGATAGCAAAAACCCGCGGCAAATACAATCGAAATCCGTTGCATTCAACAGCCGTACGATGAGAGAACCGCCGGGCGGATGCATCGGGCTTCGAGGGCGAGGAGCCTTTCCTTGAGGTCTGGACCTCCGGGTGCGGAGAATTCTCCAATGCGCCCGTCGGAGCGGATGATGCGGTGGCAGGGGACAATCAGGGGCATGGGGTTACGCGCCATGACGGAACCGGCGGCCCTGGCAGCCTGGGTGGAGTGGGCAAGCAGGGCGAGCCCGGCATACGTTGCGGTGCGGCCGGGGGGGATCTTTCGGCAGGCACATAGGACTCGCCGTGCAAAGGCGGACATGTTCGTCAGGTCCAAAGGCACGTCGGAGAAATCCACGTAATCGCCTTTGAAATAGGAAATTACACGTTCCCTGAGATCGGCGAACACCGCCGAGTCATACTGCGAATCGGGCAGGCGGGCTGTGATAAGCGCCGCCGCTGCGGACCTGTCGGCGATCGGAAGAACGGTGCAGGCAAGACGCTCACCCCGGCCGCACAGGCCAAAGAAACCCCATGCGGTCTTGAAGACGACGTGCCTGTGGCGATCATTCATCTTGCCTGGCTCCTGATTATCGCCGCGTTCGGTTAGAACAGGGACAACACTGATCCGTAAGAAAGCCGTTAGCGGCGTTATATCAGCTTTTGTCCGGGCGGAAAATGAAATTGTGCGGGCATTTTGGTTGACTGAGTCGATGTTTTGTGTTAAATGGGTGGGTTTCTTTAGAATAGAGACGGTGTAGCCACAGATTGTGCAGTTTGACAAATTCCCCGAACGGCTGATTTTATGTCGCTTGATGACCTTAGAAAACAAATTGACCGCCTGGACGCTCAACTCGTGGACCTCCTCAATGCGCGGGCCAACGTCGTCATCGAAGTCGGTAAGCTGAAGAACCAGACGGACGAGCCGGTCTATGCACCCGACAGGGAGAAACAGGTCTTCGAACGTATCTCGCGGGCGAACAAGGGTCCGCTTCCGGACAAGACGCTTTGTGCGATCTGGCGCGAGCTGATGAGCGGATCGTTCCACCTCGAGAGGCCTCTTCGAATCGCGTTTCTGGGTCCGAAGGGCAGTTTCAGCCATAACGCGGCGATGCTGAAGTTCGGCCAGAGCGTCGAGTATGAGGCGGTGCCGGATATTCGGGCGATATTCGAGGAGGTCAGCAAGCGTCATTGCGATCTTGGGATTGTGCCGATAGAGAATTCGGCGGGCGGCGGGGTTCGGGAATCGCTGGATGCGTTCATCGACACCAACGTGATGATACGCGGCGAGATTCACATGGCGATTCATCATAATCTGTTAGCCAATTGCGGCCTCGACGAGATCGAGAAGATCTATTCGCAGCCGGAGGTGGTCGCGCAATGCCGCAACTGGCTGACAACCACGTTCAGAGACAAGGCGACGATACCGGTTGCCTCGACGGCAAGGGCGGCTCAGTTGGCAAAGGAGGAGCCCCGCGCCGCGGCGATCGCCTCTTCGGTAGCCGCCGATATTTACGGGCTGAAGATTGTTTGTGCGGATATCGAGGATATCGGCAACAACGTGACGCGTTTTCTGGTCATCAGCACCGAAGACGCCCAGCCGACCGGGGACGACAAGACGATCATACTGTTCAGCACCGCTCACAAGACCGGTGCACTTGTGGACGTGCTCAGCGTATTCAAGAACTTCGGCATAAACATGACCAATATCGGCTCGCGCCCGAATCGCAAGCGCGAGTGGGAGTATTATTTTTTCGTGGATTTCCTGGGTCACAAGCAGGACGAAAATGTCAAGAAGGCTCTTGATATCGCCCGGCAGCATTGCCTTCAACTGTCAGTTCTGGGGAGTTTTCCGCGGAACAGCACGCTGTTGTGAGTCGAATAACTGATCGAGATTTTCTGAGAGGGATCACACAATGCGAAAGCCTTTTATCGCAGGCAACTGGAAGATGAATACCGACGCGGCGGGCGCCGCGTCGCTGGCCGGCGGGCTGGTCAAGGAACTGGCGGGCGTCGATACGGTCGACGTTGCTGTTTGTCCGCCGTTTGTATATCTGCAGACGGTCGCGTCGGCGCTTGGCGGCTCGCCGATTAGGCTGGGCGCCCAGAATGTATATTTCGAGGACAACGGCGCGTTTACCGGGGAGATCAGTTGCGCCATGCTCAAGGACGTCTGCTGCAGCTACGTCATCGTCGGCCATTCGGAGCGTCGGCACGTGATCGGCGAGACGGACGCACTGATCAACAAGAAGGTGCTGGCGGTGCTGGCGTCGGGACTGGAGGCGATCCTGTGCGTCGGCGAGCTGCTTGAGGAGCGTGAGGCGGAAAAGACCGAAGCGGTGGTCGCCGGACAGGTCAAGAGCGGTCTTGCGGGCGTGAGCGCCGCGCAGATGAAGGGCGTTACGATCGCCTATGAGCCTGTCTGGGCAATCGGCACCGGGCGGACCGCGACGGCCGAGCAGGCGCAGGAAGTTCATGCGATGATCCGCGGGCTGCTTGGCGAGATGTACGGCAAATCGGTCGCCGATCAGACGCGGATACAGTACGGCGGCTCGGCCAAGCCGTCGAATACCGCCGAGCTGATGGCCAATCCGGATGTCGACGGCTTGCTGGTCGGCGGCGCAAGCCTGAAGGTTGAGGATTTCGCCGCGATGATCAAGACGGTGGCGTAGAGTATACGAATTAACAAGAAGGATTAACGAGGTAGAGCAATGATTCATTTGCCATTGGCCGCAAGCGTTCCTTTTATAATGAAGCTGGTGGCCATAATTTGGGTGCTTTCGGCCTTTATGCTGATCTTCATAATTCTGATTCAGAAGGGCAAGGGCGGCGGTTTGAGCGGGGCGTTCGGCGGCATGGGCGCCGGGGGCCTGCTTGGCACCAAGACAGGCGACTTTCTGACGTGGGTCACCATTGGGCTGGTGGCGGCGTTTCTGGGTCTGGGTGTGGTCATGGTGAAGTACTACAAGCCGACCAGGCCGGCGGACATAGAGCAGATCGATCAAATGACGGCGCCGGCGGCATTGCCGGACGGCGGCGATGCGGCGCCCGCCGGGGAAAACGCAGCCGACCGGTAATCGTCGCGGGGATTCGCACATGATCAGCAGCATGACCGGTTTTGGGGAAGCTACGGCCGAAGCGGACGGGATCGTCTATACGGTGGAGATCCGCGCGGTCAACAACCGGTTCTTCAAGCCGCATTTGCGTCTGCCGGATATTGCAGCGTATCTCGAAGCGGATATCGAGATGATTCATCGCGAGAAGATTCATCGCGGCGCGGTTCATTATTCGCTTCGCATGAAAAACGTCTCGGGGCAGGCGCTGTTCGAGATAGACGAGCACGCCCTTGCGGCCTATATGAGCAAGCTGGGCGCCCTTGCCGGCGGTGCAGAAAGCAACTGCCGCATCGACCTGGCGGCTTTGCTGTCGCTGCCGGGTATTGTTCAGCCGGTCAGCCCGGACAGCGAACAGAGCGAGAAGATGAAACAGGTCATTCTGTCGCTGACCGAGCAGGCTATCGATCGCCTCAAGGAGATGCGAGCCCAGGAGGGCAAGGCTTTGGCGGAAGATCTTATCGCCAACTGCAATGTCATCGCCGAAAAGCTTCAGCACATCCGCGGGCGCAGCGAAACGGTGATGCAGGAATACCATGAGAAGCTCAGAAAGCGGGTCGCACAACTGCTGTCGGACGGCAACCTGAAGATCGACGAGGAGACGCTTGCCCGCGAGGTGGCGGTGTTTGCGGACCGCTGCGATATATCCGAGGAACTGATTCGGCTGGCTTCGCACATAGAGCAGTTCGGCAAGTGCTGCCGCAGGGACGATCACGCGGGGCGGCGGCTGGACTTCATCAGCCAGGAGATGCTCCGTGAGGCCAACACAATCGGCAGCAAGGCGTCGGACGCACAGATATCGCAGTGGGTCATCGACATAAAGTGCGCCGTTGACCGTATCAAGGAACAGGTTCAAAACGTCGAATAGCGCCCATGACCGAAAACAAGCGAGGCAAACTGGTGATTGTAAGCGGACCTTCGGGCGTCGGCAAGAGTACGATCTGCCGCGCCGTGGTAGAGCGCACGGGCGCGGTGCTGAGCGTCTCGACGACCACTCGCCCGAAGGCGGCTTCGGAGACGGACGGGCGGGAGTATCATTTCATCAGCCGCGAAGAGTTCGTCAACGGCATTCGAGACGACGAATTCCTCGAATACGCCGAGGTATTCGGCAACTACTACGGCACGCCGCGGAGCGCTGTCGAAGAAATGCTTGCCGAGGGCAGGACCGTCATCCTCGAAATCGACGTCCAGGGCGCCCGAAAGGTCAAGAGACTCTACCCCGACGTGATCATGGTTTTCATCCTGCCGCCCAGCCAGAAGGATCTCGCCGAGCGCATGCAGTGCCGCGGACGGGGCGAGGACGAGAAAACCGCCAGGCTGAGGCTCGATACCGCCGCCAGGGAAATCGCGCTGGCGTGGCAGTACTATGAGCATATGGTAATCAACGCGGACCTCGAACAGGCGATCCGCGAAGTAATAGACATCATCCAGGGCAATATCGGAGAAACTCAATGATAGAAGAACTCAAGAGTCAGGACATTGTCAACAAGGTCGGCGGGCGCTTCAAGCTTTCTGCGCTCGTGCAGAAACGCATGCTGGAACTCATGCAGGGCGGAAGGCCGCTCATAGAGGACACGGAAGGCAAGACGGCCATAGAGATAGTCATCGAGGAGATCAAACACGATAAGATCGCCATCGACGACTCGCCCGCGCCGCCCGAGCGCGTGCCCCCCCTGATATAGAAAGCGACTTATGGTCGACCGGACCGATTCCATCAAAGGTCTCAGCGTTCTTTTGGGGGTAACCGGCGGAATCGCCGCCTACAAGGCGGTGGATCTGGCCAGCAAGCTCACCGCCCGCGGGGCGAGCGTCGATTGCGTCATGACAAAAAGCGCAGGCAAGCTCGTGCGCCCCAGAAGCTTCGAGGCGGTCACGGGTCGCGCCGTCTTCACGAAGTTGTGGAGCGGTCCCGAAGAGCACAGGATTACGCATATCAGCCTCGCTGAAGCCGCCGACATTGTCGTGGTGGCGCCGGCCACCGCCAACATCATCGCGAAGATCGCCTGCGGGATCTGCGACGATCTGCTGAGCACGGTGCTTTGTGCGTGCTGGAGCAAGCCGGTGCTGATCTCGCCCGCCATGAACAGCGCCATGTGGGCCAATCCCGCGGTGCAGCGAAACGTCGAGGCGCTGCGCGCAATGAAATACCGGATCATAGGCCCGGACGCCGGCCGACTCGCATGCGGCGCCGAGGGCGTCGGACGCATGGTCGAGCCGGCGGATATACTCGCCGCCGTCGAAGCCGCCGCCGAGCAGATCCGCAAAGACTAAATACGCACCCGCATCGGCGGGTCATGCATTAAAGCGATACGTATATGCGCATATTGATCACAGCCGGCGGAACACGCGAATACATCGATCCGGTGCGATTCGTCTCGAACGCAAGCAGCGGCAAGATGGGCTATGCGCTCGCCCGTGTCGCCGCCGTGCGGGGCCACCTCGTAACGCTCATCACCGCGCCCACCTCGCTGAGGCCGCCGCCTCGTGTTCAGGTGGCAAACGTGGTCAGCGCCGCCGATATGTTCCAGGCCGTCAGACAGCGATTCGACGACTGCGACTGCCTCATCATGGCCGCCGCGGTCGCCGATTATACGCCGGTTGGCGCCTCTGGCACGAAAATCAAAAAGTCCGGCGACCGCCTCACCGTGGAACTCAAGCCCACACGCGACATTCTCAAATGGGCCGGCCGGAACAAACAGGGACGCATTGTAGTCGGTTTCGCGCTGGAGGACCAATCGCTCCGCGAACGAGCCGAACAAAAGCTGCGCGAAAAGAACCTCGATGTGATCGTCGCCAACTCTCCCGCGGCCATCGGCGCAGACTCCTCGACCGTACACATAAAGACCGCGGACGGCTCGTGGATGATTCTCGTCGATACGCTCAAGAGAAGGACCGCAAACCGCATACTCGAACAAATCGAGACCGTCGCCCTTGCAAAATCACACCTGCCGTAAAGCCTGCGGCTCCGTATGCATTCCCAGTATCCGGGCGATCGCCTCGGCGCTG
>JAWLHD010000014.1:0-21251 GCA_041690555.1 Anaerohalosphaeraceae bacterium | reverse complement strand
GCCTGATCCACATGGCGATCCTCGATCACATCCACTGGCGCCAGGCGCTCATCTCAAACCTCCAATCATCCCATTCAACTCTGTATCCCTGTCAACAATTCCCCGCTGTCCTTGTCATAACCCTCAACCGAAATAGCACCCACGCCACGCGCCTTCTTCACAACTACAATATCCCCAGTCTCAATCGCCTCACCCTCGTTCCCCGCCGCATCCGCAATCTTTACCCCAAACCGCCACAAGCCCTCCGCAAGCTCCCCGCTAACCCACCGCATCGCATCCGCGTCGAATCCGAACTCACCCTCACCGAACAGCCCGCACCCGAACCCGACCGCCGCCGATCCGTCATAACCAAAGTCACTCTCCGCGAACCGCCCCATTCCGAAGCCGCACTTCTCCTGCCACACCGGCCACACCTCTGCGCCGTCCGCCGCCGCCGCATAATCGACCTCCCCCGCACCGCCGTTGGAGTACACCCGCACCGAACACGCCGTCGGCAGCCCCATCCTCCGAAGCCAACCAATCTCAACACGCCCACGCGGCCGCACCGCCTCCAACATCGCGCCGAAATCCACATGAGCCTCGCCAGCCGCGACGGCAAACACCTCGACGCGCACCGCCGCTGCCCGCCGAGCCGAAATGCTGACCACCATGCGCCGCTGCCCGAAACAACTCGTAACACCCGCCAATCGTCCGTCAACGTACACCTGGTGCAGCTTGCCCCCATGACACGACCGCCACTCGACCATCGCAAAATGCGGCTCATACACAACGCCGCCCGTGCTCCCCGCACCAGCCGCCAACGCCAACACGCGCACCCGATCTATCCCCTCGCCCGTCAATCCCATCATGCACCTAACTGCGTATACCTGACCTCGAATTCACACCGCACACCGCCGCCGCCGTACACGCGATCGCCCGCCGCCACACTGTCAACCCGCACGTTCGCAAACGACCGCCCGTCCGAAACCGCCAGCGTATGCACCCGCCCGTCCATCAGCCCGCGCACCGCCGCCAATTTCACCTCCAGTCCCCCACCGCTGAAAGCCCGCATTTCACCACGCTGCACCAGCGCCCGGCTTCGACCGCCCATGTCCACGCTCACCACACACTCCAGCCCCGCCGCCGCACGCTCCATCGTCTGCCGCCTCCAACTGCCCACCTCCAGCGCCAACTGCACAAAACTCACCGTCCCGTCGACCGTCGCCTTCACTGAATCCCCAACCATTCCACACCTCACTCCCGCACCAAACGCACACTGCCGCCGGCCATCCGCTTCTCAATCACGCCGTCGCCATCCGCGTCAATTCCCACGTAGCACCGCTGCCTCGCCTCTTCATACAGCCGCCGATAGTGTTCCCACTTTCGCAGCAGACCGTCCGCCTCCCGACGCCCATCCGCCAAAGTCGCATACACCGCCGCCAGCACCCCAAAAACCGATGCCCGCCGCAGCGCCGCCGTATCAACCACGTCCTCCACGCCGTAAGCACCCTCACCACGACCCGGCCGAATCCCCACGTACTCCGCCAACTCCAGCCCAACCTGCCGCGCCTGCGGCTCAAACGTGCTCACGCGGTAATGCAGACCCTCCCCGCCAGGCGGAGCAATCGCCTCCGCAGCCTCGTCGCCCCGTAGCACCGAAACCGTCAACTGCTCCGCCGACTCCACCGACACAATCTCGTACACGCCGTCAATCGACCCGTCATCAGCCCGCAGATAAATCACCCCGCCCGCCTGCACACCCGCCGCGCCGAAATCCTCACCAGCCTTCACAAACGCCGTCCCGCTCAAAACGCCTCCGTCCCCCGCACAAAGCACCTGCCACCCGAAGTGCAGATCCCCGAACACCGCCGCCTCGTGCCTCAGCAGATCCCTGTCCTTCGAAAAAACCGTCATCGCATCGCCCTCTCAATCATCACCGTACAAACCGCCGCCGCACGATCCCACGACCGTGCGGCCGCGGCTTGCACGACCACGCGTGCAAACCTCCTCACACTCAGCTCGTGCTCAGCCCCCTGATCAAACCGTGAGCCGACTCGTTCTTCAGCTCCACCGTATACTCCCCGATCAGCTCGCCGCACTCATAATCCCCGCTGCTCGCCAACGGCTTGAAATGAAAACTACGCCCCGCCAACGGCAGAACCCCAATACGCGAACTGTCCAGCAGCAGAACCGCGTCCTGCGGCATCCACCGAGTCGTTACGATCCGACACACGCCGAAGTCGCTCTCGTAAAGGCTCACCATGTCGCGATACGTCGTATCGCCCGCCCCGTAAGATCGCGACGCACCCAGGAAAGCGTTGATCTTTCGCTTCTGAAAACCGCCCACGACGATCAAATCAACCTGCCCGTTGCTGTTAGCCCAGATCTGCCGAAGCACGTAGTTGATCTTCTCCTCGTCGAGCCCCGCACCCGCCGGAAATCCCGAACCGCCCGTCGCGAACACGTTCGTCTCCAAATGCCGGATTATCCCGTTCATCGTCCGCCGCGCCGACCCGCTGCCCTGAGGATTGCTACCCGGCAGACCGCCGTTGATCACAGTGTTCTCCAGATCACGAATCAGCTCCCGAAGCCGCTCCTGCTTCTGATAATCCAGCTCGTCGCTCAAACCCAACTGGCTCGCAGCCATGTGCGTCCCGCTAACCTCCACCGTCGCCGTAAAAATCTGCGTGTAGTTGCTCCTCCGCTGACGATTCGTAAACCTCGCCGAAGGCTTGTCCGATCCTTCAAGCGCCGCGTTCCCCAAAATGTTGATCACCTGACCGTCGATGATATCCTCAGGCGCCGTGCTCGCATACCCGCGAACCACCGTAAGCGTATCGCCGTCAATACCCGTAACCAGCATAAGCTCGCTCGAACCCTCCACTTGGATCTGATCGCCAACGCGAAACCTGCTGCCGTTCGCCGCGTCGAAAGACGTGTCGCTGTCCGGCTCGCTGATCGACGCATCATCCACAGCGTCCTTGTTCGGCAGCAGCGCATCCTCCAGCCACTCATGCCGCGTGCTCGTAGCCGCCCGAAGCGGATCGCCAAGAGCATCCAATAGCGGCGTCTCATACGGCGACACGATCCCGATCAAATCCGCCACGTCTTCCGCAATCTCCGGCAGAGTCGCACCCGCCGTATACGTTGCCTTCCCCGTAAATCCCATAAACCTCTCCTTCCAAAATCAACTCATCATCAACCATTCTCTTGCCGCTCACACAAACCTTCGACGCCTGCGCATATACTCGTGCACGTCCAACCTGCTGCCGCTGGCAGCCGCCCTGCTTGCGGCATCCTCCATCGCCGCCTGTCCGCCCGTTCGCTCCTTGACGCCCGCCGTCTTCATCGCCGCCGTCGCCGCGCCGCTCGAACCCGCCCCAAAGAGATACCCCTTCTCTTTCCGCAGCGCCTCCACCACGGCAGCCGCGTCGCACCCATCCTCCTTCGCCATCCGAGACCGCGCAATCAGCATCGCCGCCTCCAGATCCACCACGCCCGCCGACACCAGCGCACCCGCCAACGCACCGTCCGTCCGAAGTCCCTCAACCTCCGCCGTCAGACTCGCGTTAGCCTCTTTCAGTCGCACAACCTCCTCCGTAAGGTCCGCCGCCGTCTTCTCCGCGCTCTGCGCGCGTCTGCGATACCGTATCGCCTCCACCACCGGAACCATCCGCTCCTCACCCTCTTCGTCCCCACACAACCCGCGACCTTCTAACTCAACCTCGCTCACAATAACCTCCCTTCTGCCAGAACAACGCCTCCTCGATACGCATCAGTATCCCAACTCGCCAAGCACCTTTTCGCCCGCAACCCCTAACTCCTTCTTGATCCGCGCCTCCTCAAGCCGCTCCATCACGTCCTCCGGAAGCGGATTGGCGAACTGAACGTCAAACTCCCGCTCCGAAGGAGACGTGTGATACACCCCGCAAACGTCCAAAACATGCAGAACAACCCGGCACATCTCCTTGAGACCCTCCCCATAAGTAAACTGCTTGCGGCTCGTCCTCGCCAACATCCCCATAAACGTCATCTTCAGCGCAACACCGCTCGTAAGATTCCCCAACTTGCTCTTCAGAACACCCGCCGCTACCGGCGTAACACCGCTCACCTTGTCCATCGCCTCGCGAATCTCACCGATATGCTTGTCCTCGCTCGGACTCGCCCCGTCACCCCCGAACGTCTCAACCTTCGCCTCGAGATTGTCCGTAAACCAGACCCGCCCCGGCGCCACCGGCTTGTTCTCCAAACCCCATAGCCCCTTCGCTAAGTACATCTTGAACGCCTGAAAAGTAATCCGATTAGCACGATCGCTCAGCCGCGTATTCAGCTCGTCCTGCAGCGGCACAAGCTGCTCAACGTCGCTCATACCCTCGTACGAATACGGCTGCGCAACATTCTGAATATGCACAACCGGCACCACCCCCAGAATGTTCGCCCCCTCCGCAACCAGCACCCGATCCTCATACCTCTGCCACCACCTCGGCCCAATGATCTCCGTAACCATCGCCCCCGCCCGTCGCGACCTGCCGCGCCCGCCGCCGGCGCTCAACAGCCGGTTTAAGAACCCGCCCTCATGACAAACCGAGTTCTTCTGCTGACGAAAATGCTGAACGTAATGCCGAATACGGCGATAGTCGTTCTCATCCAGGATCGGCAGAGCCCGGGGCGCCTCGATCGGCTCGATGCTTATCTGCCGGGCGAACTCGACGATGGTCTCAAAAGAACCCTCCGACGCGGCGCCTCCTCCTGCGCCGCCGTTCGGACTCCCTTTACTGTCGAAACACCTCAGCAGTTCCTCGCCCGGGCGGATCAGGCAATCCACAAAGCCGTAAACACTCCCGAGCACCGCCATCTCCTGGAACAGGCCCGCACCTCCGTTCGCCGAAAACACCGCGCTCACTATCCGCTCCAGCTCGCCGCGCCGCTCGGCCGCCGCACGCCTGTTAATGAAACTAACCCCCTTGCCAAAAAGGAAATCGACCATCGCATTAATCCGCCACGCGATGTCGTTCTCGATGACAACCTCTTTACGACTAATATCCCCCACAGACCGGCTCTCACCCGAACCGGTATAAGCCAAACCAGTAATCCGAGGCGGCAAGCCCGACTCCTGAGCCTGAACATAATTCCGCCCCGACTCCGACACCTCCGCCGAAATCCCCGCACGCCCCGGAGCCTCACGCATCGGATTCTCATAATAGTCCCAAAGCCTCCCCAGCCTCCGACCCGACTCAGCCCACTTCTCGTCAACCAGCCACTCAACAAACCCCTCGCTCAAACCCGCGTCGCCAAAACCCGAAAAATCAAATCCCATCACAAATACCCTTTTCCAAGTCAACAACCCTTCCCGCCTCACCGCCGACCGCCATTCGGTCCCTCCACCCTTGCACGAACTTGCGCGTTTAGTGCGAAAATTCCGCCCCATTTCGACTCGCTGAAAATGCAAACCCTTGTCAAACAAGGAGATAAATTTTTTTACTTTTCCGCCCCGTAGCAAGATAGTGCAAGCGCGTTTTGTGCGATGTCGACCAAAACGACCTGAAACATTTTGCCAATTTCCCCTTGCAAACCCTCACCCCCGCACTATGCTGTACTTAACGAATCCGAAAAATCAACCAGATTGGAAAGGACCCAGAATGATGAACGACCCTGAAATGTTTTTCGCCATCGGAATTGTCTTTATTTGGCTTTTCGCCTTTATCATCGGTATCGCCATCACCCTGCTCGTCTGGTGCCGTATCTTCTCACGTGCAGGCTTCCACTGGGCTCTCGGCCTCCTCATGCGCGTACCAGTTGCCAACATCATAATGCCCCTTTACCTCGCCTTCGCCCAATGGCCCATCCATTCTGAACTGACCGCCCTGCGCAGACCGCCGGCCCCGCCGTCGATCTGACAGCCACCAATGCAAATCAGTAGATGAACTAAGAAATACCCAAAACGCCAAGGGAACCGCCCACCCTCCGCGGTGAGTCTCACGCGATATCAACCAGACCCAACTTGCCCCCGAACTTGCGGATCAGCGCCCGCCGAATGTTGGCATGTTCCGGCAGCTTCAGCATGGCGTCCTTCTTCACCAGTGCGAACGCATCCCGCCGCGCCAGCCCCAGCAAGTCGAAATCCTCGACAATATTGGCGATCTTGAGGTCCGGCAGCCCGTGCTGACGCGTACTGAAAAGCTCCCCCGGCCCGCGAAGCTTCAGATCATGCTCGGCTATCTTGAACCCGTCGTTGCTCCGCGTCATGATCTCTAAGCGGCTGCGGGCAGTCTCGTCCTCCGTCTCCGAAAACAGCAGGCAGTATGACTTGCTCTGCCCCCGTCCGATCCGACCACGCAATTGATGAAGCTGTGCAAGACCGAAGTTGTTCGCGTTCTCAATCACCATGATCGTCGCGTTCGGAACGTCAACGCCTACCTCGATAACCACCGTGCTGACAAGAGCATCGATCCGACCCGACCGAAACTCCCGCATCACCTCCTCCTTCTGATCCGAAGCCATCTGACCGTGAAGCAAACCAACGCGAAACTCCTTGAATACTTCACAAAGCCGCCCGTACTCGGTCGTCGCCGCCTTGATCTCCCCGTTCCCCGTGTCGCTGTCGATCCGTGGATACACAAAATACGCCTGCTTCTTCGCACGCAGCCGCTGCCTGATGAACTCCAGTGCGGCCGCTCGATCATGCGGCTGAACCCACTTCGTAATAACCTCCCCGCGACCCGGCGGACCCTGCCTGATAATCGAAACGTCAAGATCGCCGAACGCCGTCATCGCAAGCGTCCGAGGAATCGGTGTCGCCGTCATAACAAGGCAGTGCGGGCTCGTCTCCTTCCGCAGCCTGGCCCGCTGCTCAACCCCGAACTTGTGCTGCTCATCGATGATCACCACACCAAGCTCCGCAAACTCCACGTCCTCCTGCAAAAGCGCAATCGTCCCCACCACGATATCCACCTCCCCAGCCTTTATCCGCCCCAGAACCTCCCGCCGCTTCACCCCCGTCATGCCACCCGTAATCAGCACACGCTCAACCCTGCTCCCCCGCAAAAATCGCTCGATGCTCAGCATGTGCTGGTTCGCCAGAATCTCCGTCGGAGCCATGATCGCCGCCTGAGTCTTGTTCGCCACCGCAAGAAGCGCCGCATACAGCGCCACAACTGTCTTGCCCGAACCAACGTCACCCTGAAGCAGGCGATTCATCGGAACCGACCTGCCCATGTCCGCCGCAATCTCACCAATAACCTTGTCCTGATCCCCGGTCAGTAGAAACGGAAACCGCTTTCGAATCCGGCTGTCTATAGCGTCCGTACAAGCCATCGCCTTCGCCGGCGCCCCATGCTGAACGTAATGCCGCTTCACCGCCAGCCCCAACTGCATCAAAAACAGCTCGTCATACTTCAGCGTCCGCCGCGCAGCCGCAAGCACCCGCTCGTCGTCCGGCTTGTGAATCTGCTCGAATGCCTTCGCCCGCGACAGCAGCTCGTTCTTCCGAAGAAACGCCTCATCGAAAAACTCCTCCAGCAGCCCCGCCGCCTCCCGCACAACCGGCTGAACAATCCTCTTTATCTGCACGCTCGAAAGCTGCGCCGTCGCCGGATAAACCGGCCCGCTGAAATACTCAGCCCCAATCTCCCCCTCACCTTCCATGATCACAAACTTAGGATTCGTCATCCGCAGGTGATACTGATACCGATTCAGCTTACCCGATACCATCATCACCTTGCCCGGCTCCAATTGACCCTGCAAGTACCCCCCATGAAACCACACAATCTCGCACAGCCCCGTGTCGTCCGCCAATGTCGCCTTGAACACCGGCGTCCGCCGATACCGCTGATAGTCGGTATGCTCAACAATACCCACCAGGCAAACGTCCGACCCGACGCAAGCATCCACGATCTTCACCGGATCCGGCATGAAAACCCAGTCTCGCGGGAAATACTCCAGCAGATCCCCCAGCGTCTCCACCCCTAACTTGGCGAACGCCTTCGCCTTGGCAGGCCCCACCCCCTTGACAAACTGCACCGGCATCGATAAATCCAGATTATGCTGCTCGGCAGACATTCACACCCGTTTACCAGATGAAGCGCCGATTCCCGCCGGCCTCAAGCGGATCGTCCGCAAATATTCGCTGCAATCCCCGCAAGCGCAGCACGGCTGTTCACCGTTTCTATCGACTCGACAATCTCCACCGCCTCCTGGCAGAACCGCTCCGCAACCGACCGCGTATACTCAATCGAACCGGATTCATGAAGCATCTCCGCAAGCATCCGCCCGTCCGCTTGGGCCCCCGCTAACCGCGAGATAACAACCTCACGCTCCACCTCGTCCAGCCGTCCCAACATGTGAATCAGCGGAAGCGTCAGCTTCTTGCTCATCAGGTCCGTCCCAAGCGTCTTTCCGACGCGACTCTCCTCACCCACGATATCCAGCAGGTCGTCCGTTATCTGAAACGCCATGCCAACCTTTAGCCCGTATTCCGCAAACTGCTCATGACGCCTCTCGCATCCCCCCGAAATCAGCGACCCAAGACGACTCGCAGTCGAAAACAGCGAAGCCGTCTTCTCCCGTACGATTGCGTAGTACGCCTCTTCCCCCAATCGCCAGTTGCCCCGCTCCACGTTCTGCCGAAGCTCTCCGCGACAAATCTCAACCGCCGTCCGCGACAGCAGTTCGCCAGCCTGCCGCGGCTCCAGATGCGTGCTCATAACAAACACCTTGCTGAGAACGTAGTCGCCCAACAACACCGCCGAAGCATTCCCCCAAAGACGATTCGCGGTCCGAACGCTCCGCCGGCTGTCAGCCTCGTCAAGCACGTCGTCATGCAGCAGCGTCGCCGCGTGAATCAGCTCGACCATCGCCGCCGCACGAACATGACTGTCGCCAATCTCCCCGCAGCTCGCTCCCGCAAGAAGCAGCATAGCCGGACGAAGCATCTTGCCGGTACGGGCCCCAACGTAAGTCAGCATCTCGTCGACCGCGCTGTCACCCGCCGTCAACTGCGCCGAAATGCAGCGCCGAACCGCCGAAAGCTCCCCGGCCACCGAACACGTGTAGTCCTCTGCACCGCCGGCACGCCCAGTTCTGTACTTGTGACCGTCAGCCGCGGGCATATTCAAAAAACTTCTTCCTCAGCAAAGTCGTCACCGGACCGGGCTTGCCACCGCCCACTGTACGACCGTCTATCTCTACAACGCCGATCACTTCAGCCGCCGTGCCCGTCAAGAAAAACTCGTCGCAAACGTACAAATCATAACGCGTCAGATTCTGCTGCGCCACCGGCACATTCTCATTCCGCGCCAGACGAATCACCACGCCTCGCGTAATCCCCTCCAAGGACCCCGCCTGAACCGGAGGTGTCATCAGCACACCGTCACGCACAATAAAAATATTGTCCCCGCTCGCCTCCGCAACGTAACCCTCGTGATTGTACATGATCACTTCGCTAACGCCGCTGTCAACCGCCTCGATCTTCGCGAAAATGTTGTTCAGATAATTAAGACTCTTCACCTGCGGAGGTATCGACATCGGATGATTCCGAATCATCGACGAGCTCACGACACGCAGCCCGTGCTCGTACAACTCCTCAGGATAAAGCTGAATCGACGCCGCTATCACGATAACACATGCACGCCTGCACAAAAATGGATTAAGACCGAGATCACCAACGCCCCGAGTCACAATCAGGCGAATGTAACCGTCGCTGATATTGTTCGCCGAAACCGTCGCAAGAACCGCCTCCGCAAGCTGATCCACGTCCATCGGAATCGCCAGACGAAGGACCTTCGCCGACTGGTACAGACGCTTCAAATGAGCATCAAACTCAAATATCCGCCCGCCATAAACGCGTATCCCTTCGAACACACCGTCCCCGTAAAGCAGACCGTGATCGAAGACGGACACCTTTGCGTCATCCCTCTCGACAAGTTTGTCATCCAGCCAGATCTTCATTGCATTGCACTCTCCACTTGGTTGCCAATCGCCCTGGCACGCTCATCACAGACCGCCAAAACCTGCCTCAAACCGTCCGCCCGTCCAACAGACGGATCACGCGCTTGGTCCGACCCGCCATGCGATCGTCATGAGTCACCATCACGATAGTCTGGCCCTTCCGGTTCAGCGTTTCCAGAACCTCCAAGATACCATTTCCAGTCTTTGAGTCAAGATTTCCCGTCGGCTCATCCGCCAAAAGTAGCTCCGGCTCGTTCATCAGAGCCCGAGCTATCGCCGCTCGCTGCCGCTCCCCCCCCGAAAGCTGATACGGCTTGTGACGCATCCGATCCGCAAGCCCCACCTGATCCAGCAGTTCCCCCGCTCGCCGACGTGCCGACCGACGCCTCGCAAACCACCCGATACTGCCAGTACCCGCCATCGCCGGAAGAAGCACGTTCTCCACAACCGTCAATTCGTCCAGAAGGTGATAAAACTGAAACACAAAACCGACCTTCTTATTGCGAAACCTGTTCAACTGACCCGAACCAAAACGATCTATCCGCCGACCGTCAAACTCAACGTGCCCCTTGTCAGCCCGGTCAAGACCCCCCATTATATGCAGAAGTGTGCTCTTGCCGCTGCCGCTGGCGCCAACTATCGCCGAAAATTCCCCACGCGCGATCTCAAGGTCGACCCCCTTCAACACGTCCAGCCGCGCCTGACCCATCCTGTACGACTTGTGCAGCTTGTTGACCTTCAAAATCGTGTCCATCTTCGTCTCCGCACCGCAATCCGTCACAATTGGTTCACCTGCAGGATCTCCACCGGCCGCCGACGCGCCGCCTGTACGCTCGGCCCAAGAGACCCCGCTATCGATGCCGCGATCGCCGAAAGCACAACCGCACCAACAACAACAGGGTCGATGTCGTTCGGTATCGCCCCAATCGCGTAAACGCTCCGGTCCCACAATTGAAACCCGTACCTCGCGAAAAGCCAGTCCTCCAGGTTGTTTACGTTCACCAACAGCACACACGCAGCCGCGCCGCCCGCCGCCGCCCCCACCAAACCCACCAGCGCAGCATAATACCCGAAAACCTGCACGACACCCGCACGCGAAACACCAATGCTCCGAAGTATGCCGATGTCCTTGCTCTTATGGCTGATCACCATGTAAAAAACCACGAAAATCACAAACACCGTGATAAGACCCAACATCAGGAACAGAAAGATCAGCATCGTCTGCTCTTTCTCCATCGGTGCAATGTAACTCCGCCGGTTCTCGATCCAGCTTTGAACCCGCACACCTGACAGCAGCTCCGCCTGCCCCGAATCCGACTTCGCCTCCACGAAACTGTTCCACAGCAACCGAACCGCCGCAACGTTCTCCCCCAAACCGTTTCGCGTCTTAAACCGGATATGAATAGCGCTTGCCCGAGGATGATCAGGATCGTCCATCCCGCACATCTGCTGAGCGACCCCGAACGGAATGTATATCATATTGCCGTCAACCTTCACAAGACCGCTGTGACTGTCGTCGCTGTAGTGAAAACTCTTCGTGTTCACTATCCCCATGTCCGCCTTCGCAAGGGCCCCCCTCGCGGTAAGCGGAAAACAGCTTATGATCAGCTCGATCTGCTGAGGCCGAGGAGTATGATAATACTCCCCAGAACGGCTCCGGCTGCGAGGCATCATGTCTATGCCGACCACGCAGCCCGTCGCCTCAGCGTCATAATCCGGCACAAATGCATTCTCCGGAGACCCCCGATGATAAAAAAGGGTCTCCCCGAAACCAGTCACCCGAACGTGATCGGACGGGTCGATCCCCATTATCTCTATACCCATGTTCCAGTCGGCGCCCCGCTGCGTCAGCAGACCAAAGCTGTGCACCACCGCCGAAACAGCCTCAACCGACTTCAGCTTCCTCAACTCCGCCGAAAACTCCTCATAATAAGGAAACCCCACAAGACTGTCCGTACTCACGACACAGTCGCCGACGAAACTGTGGTTCTTCTCCCGAAACTCGCTCACCAGACCGTTCATCACCGTCATTACAACAAGAACGATGAACACGCACAGCGACACCGCCACAACCGCAAGGATGCTGATCGGCCGCCGCAGGAAATAATGTGTTGCCAGCTTCAGCCTATAGCTCACCAGAATACACACGGCAATATACGCAGCCAAAAATAGGCCCATGGCCCATTCCAGATAGCGTCCCACCCACGGCAGCCTGTAAATGACCAGGCCCAACAAGATACCCAGCACAACGGAGACGGAACAAGCCACGATCTCAAAGAAATAGCGTTTTATCAATTTCAGTAGGTGCATATTTACTCATAACGCAGAATACGAACAGGCCTCACGCGTGCCGCCGCAATCGCCGGAATCAACGCCCCGATGCCCGCCGCAAGAATCGCCGCCGCAGCGACCCAGCCCGCCGACGGCCAATCGATCTCGCTCGGTATCCGCGAAAACATGTAAGTGCTGCTCTTCCAGAGCTTCAGACCGAACAAAGTGCTTATCCACTGCTCGATCACGTTGACGTTCCGCGTAACTGCGTACCCCATGCCCACCCCCAGCACGGACCCCGCAAAGCCAACCGACAGACCGAACGCCAGAAACATCCACGCCACAGCCCCGCCAGAAAGCCCGCAGCTCTTCACAATCGCAATGTCCTTCCGCCGAGTCATGACAATCAGATAGAATATGCAGAATATCAGCAGCACCACGCCGAAGCTCACCACGCCGAAGATCAGCATCAGCATCGCCATCTGCTTGCGATACTCCGCGATGAGCTGAGCCTGCATGGCCCGCGCCGATTCCACACTCGCATAACCCGCCCACGTAAAACGATCCTCGGCAAAATCACGCCATATCCCCCGCACCCGATCCATCTGCCCATCGACGTCGACACCCTTCGCCAGACGAATCTGCACCATGTCCGCAACCTTCCCCTGACCCGGATACAACTCCTCCGCCAGCATAGATATGGGCAGATACACGAAATTCTTGTCGAACTCATACATCCCGCTGAATACAATGTTGGCGATTCTGAACCTGATCGTCCGCCGCCTGAAACGCTGACCTCGACTCGCACCCGCATCCGCCTCGCCGCCACCCGCCTCGTCGATTCGACCCGAATCCGCCACCGCCCCAGTAGTAAGCAGCACCGGCCTGCCGATGAACGCCTCTTGCACACCCGCAAGGTCGTACTCGTCAGTCACCTCGTCAGGATCCCCGAAAACGCCGATCCCCACGAAGCCGCCAAGTTCCTCGCCGCCGTCTTCAACCGCAAACGTCGGCGCCCCTCCGCCTTCGGGTGCCCTCAAAACAAACTCACGTATCGAAGTAACCTTATCCCGCTCCGGCAGCTCGATGCCCCATATACGCACCGCGCGAACGTCACCACGGCTAAGCAGCAGAAGACCCTGACTGCCCAACACCGCCGTCGCCCCCGCGATAGCCTCATCTTCCTCCAACTGCTTGATTAAAACGTCGTAATTGGATATCCGAAGCCCCGACGGAGCATTGATCACGATATCCCCCATGTGCTCCCCAGCCCCGCTCTCAACAGCGTTGATGAAACCGGTAAACAGACTCGCCACCGTAATCAGAAGCGCAGATGACATCGCCACCGCGGCAACGCTCAGAAGAACTATCTTCCTCTTCTGGAGGTATTTCAGGCAAAGGAAAACACTCAAATATTGCATAGCAACCTCAATTCGGCGTTCCATCACCCGCAAACACCCCCGGCCTGTTTACGGATCGACCGGCAACAGGTTCGCCCCGACTAAAGGTTCTTAAGCAGTGGAAACAGGATCACGTCGCGAATGCTCGTAGCCCCGGTCAGCAGCATCACAAGCCGGTCAATGCCGATGCCCAGCCCCCCCGCCGGAGGCATACCGTACTCCAGCGCCGTGATGAAGTCCTCGTCCATCATCGCCATCGTCTCTTCCTGACCGCGAAGCTGAATGCGGAAGTTCTCTGCCTGAACCGCCGGATCGTTGAGCTCCGTATAAGCGTTCGCCAACTCCATCTTACCCGTGATAAGCTCGAAACGCTCCGCGTAACGCGCATCGCTCTTGCTCTGCTTCGTCAGCGGGCAAAGCGCCGCCGGGTAGTTGATCACGAAAGTGGGATTGATCAGATTCTCCTCCACCGTCGCCTCAAAAACCTCATTGACGACAACAACGTCGTCCATGTTCGACTCATTCAGACCCAACGCCGCCGCCTTCGCCCGAACCGAAGCGATATCGTCAATACTGCAACCAGCGTACTCCGCCAGCAGGTCCGCATATGTGCTCCGCCGCCACGGCCGCTTGTAGTCGATCACCATATCGCCGAACGCAACCTCAGTGCCCTCGCAATATGTCCCCACAAGCGAACACACCAGCTCCTCCGTAATCTCCATCATCACGTTGTAATCCGCGTAAGCCTGGTAAAGCTCCAACATCGTAAACTCGGGATTATGCCGAGTGCTCAAACCCTCGTTCCGGAAATTGCGGTTGATCTCGAATACTTTCTCCATACCCCCAACAAGCAGACGCTTCAAAAAAAGCTCCGGTGCAATCCGCAAAAACAAATCCATGTCTAATGTATTGTGATGCGTTATAAAAGGCCGCGCAGCCGCACCCCCCGCAATAGTCTGCATCATCGGCGTCTCGACTTCCGCAAAACCCTTATCCTGCAGGAATCGCCGAACCGAACTGATAATACCGCTCCGCTTGCGGAAACGCTCCATAACCTCAGGATTCGCCCACAAATCCACGTAACGCTGACGATAACGCAGATCAACGTCCGCCAATCCGTGAAACTTCTCCGGCGGAGGCAGCAAAGCCTTGCTCAAAAACGTCGACTTCTCGACCCAGATCGTGATCTCACCTGTCTTCGTCCTGCCCAACTGACCTTCAGCCGCGATAACGTCCCCTAAGTCGAAAAGCTTGATCAGTTCCCACTGCTCCGCAAGCAGCTTCTTGCTGAACCCTAATTGAATCGCCCCCGACGAATCGCGAAGCGTAATGAAGATCAGCTTGCCGATATCGCGCAGCAGAACGATACGCCCCGCGCAGCACGCACACTGACCCTCCTTGTCATCGACGTAACGACCCTTGACCGCCTCCGCCGACTCAATTCCGTCAAGACGACCGCCGTAAGGATCCAGACCCATCTCGCGCAGGCGCGCCAGTTTCTCCAGCCTCTGATGCCGGAGCTTTGCGATACCGCTGTCTTGCGTCAATCCTCTTTCCTTCCCATCGCGGCCTTACTTCGTCACCGCAACCGCCGCATCCTGCGAACTATTGAACCTGACTACCTGCCCCACCTGAATCATCTTGCTCTTCAGCACAAGAAGAGCGACAGCCAACTGCTTGTCCGCTTCCAGCGTCTCCGCTAAAGTATGACGCTTCAAAGGATGCGCCTCGTCATGGTCCGCCTTCGCCAGAACCTCGTTGGCACGCTGAACCTCGATCATCTTACGCATCTCGCCAAGAACCAACTCTACCTCGACGTCCGGCTTTATGCCCCAGTCCTTCCTGCCCTGCCGCTCCATCTCGTAACGGTTCATCACTCGCTGACCGCTCGGAAGGTGATAATACGCCATCGTATACTTCAACTGGCTGTCCCCGCCCGTATAAGGCGTCACTACCTGAACGCTTCCCTTGCCGTATGTACGAGTCCCGACTAACGTCGCACGCTTGAACTTCGGATCCTGCAAAGCACCCGCGACGATCTCGGATGCGCTCGCCGACTGCCCGTTGATCAGAACAACCAAAGGATAATTCGGGTGAGTACCCTCCTTGTGTGCGTTCTCACGAGTCGCAAAACCGAACCGCGGCTGGCTCTTCACGATCATACCCTCTTCGACAAACATGTCCACGACGCCTGCCGCGCTCACCAGATAACCCCCGCTGTTGAAGCGAAGATCGATTATCAGGCTGCGAAGACCTTCCTTCTCGAGCTGACGCAGAATCTCCTCCATGTCCGGAACCGTCGTCTCCGTGAAGTTCGTGACACGTATATAACCGATCCCGTTCGCCGGATCAATCATGTAACGCCACTTGCCGTCTTCCGCACGCTGCCAACCGCGAAGCGGCGGCACAACGATACGGTCCCGTACAATCGTAATGTCCTCCGTCTTGTCGCTGCCAGCGTGACGAATCGTCAGAGTTACCTTCGTCCCCCTCTGACCCGTAATCTTGCTAACCGCGCAGATGATCGTCATGTCTTCCGTCGACTCGCCGTTTACCGCCAATATCTCGTCGTCAGCGTCCAGACCCGAAGTATATGCCGGAGTGTCCGGCAGCAGGCTCACAACCTTCAGCTTGCCCGTAGCCTTGCTGATCTCCACCCCGATCCCGATGAACTGCTGCGTCATGTTCTTCTGGAAGTCTTTGACCTGCCACGGCCAAACAAGCGTCGTGTAAGGATCAAGACTCATAAACGACGCCTCCGCGAACTGCGCGATCACAACCTCCTCCGGAATCTCCAGTGTGATGCTGTTCAGCGCAAGAACCTCACCGAAGATCAGCCGGAACTTCTCGTTCGTCAGGTTACCAGGAGACCGCCTGGCCTCCCTCTCGATCGCCGCAATGCCGCTCAGCCATTTGTCCACGCCCTCCTTGGTCACCTTGTAGTCCAGTTCCTTCTTGCTCCGAGCAAGCACCTCCCCCAGAAGACGGCACCGAACCAGACCCTTGCCGGCCATCTCGCCGTAGTCGACAGCACTTACGTAGTTGGCCTCCAAAGCGCGAATCGCACGGTAAACCATCTCCGCCTCGATGCCCTCGTGCCGCTCCACGCTCGTCTGACCGCAACTGTCGTCCTTCAGCGCAATCTCGATCATAGCCTTCTCGCTCAACTCCTCCGCATAAGACTTGTACTCCTTGTTCTCCTCATCGAAATTCGTCAGCCAGTAAAACGCGTACGCGTATGCGTCGACCCACTCGCCGCGAGCATCAAGCTCCTTGCCCTTCTCGATCGCCGTCGAGATCGTCTTGCGAACAAATTCATCCTCGAGCAATGCCGCCTTCCGATCTGCACCCGCCGACTCACGCGCACTGATCACAACCGACATGATCTCCCCGATCTCGTTGGCGTCCATCACATAGTCCGGCTCGTACTTCCGCCGAAGCTCGTCCAGCTTCTCCAACTGATCACTGAAAGACCCCTGGCGAGCAGCCGAGTACTTCGCCTCGATCTGCCTGTAATCGTGAATGATCCTGTTCAACTGACCGAGTCGAGGATCGCCCTGGGCAACCTCCAGAATCGCAGCCGCCCCGGCAAAGTCACCACGAAGTATCCGCCGGCATGCCGCGTCAACGCTCGCAGACTCAGACCCGCCGTCAAGCATCGCGACCGCTTGGTCGGCATCCGTCGCCGTCCGGATCGTCCTTTCCTCCGGCTCGCACCCCCCCGTTACAACCACCGCCGCAAGAACCCAGACCAACACTATCTTGATCAGACTGTCAGATCCAAACGTTTTCAATGTCACCTCGCAAATTAATTGCCGCGGAATTCGAATCAGGGATCACGCCGCCCTGCTCCGAATACCACCCCTGCCCGCGCATAACGCCGACCGCCCTACAGGCACTCGGCGGCACGCCCCGCACAACGCAGAACGTGAAGCTTATGCTTGACCATCTGACGGATCGCTTCACGACCCGGACCCAAATACTTACGCGGGTCAAACTCTCCTGGTTTTTCGGCAAAAACCTGACGTATCTTCGCTGTTAATGCCATCCGAAGGTCCGTATCGATGTTCACCTTGCAAATCGCCATCCCAACCGCTTCCGTTATTGCCTCCTCAGGAACCCCCATCGCGTCCGGCATCGCTCCGCCATACTTGTTGATCAGGTCCTTGAATTCCTTCAGAACGCTGCTCGAACCGTGCATCACAAGCGGAAATCCCGGTTTCAGCTTGCCTATCTTCTCGATCACGTCTATCGCAAGCTTCGGCGCAGTCTTGAACTTGTAAGCACCGTGACTGGTTCCGATAGCCACCGCCAGAGAATCCACACCCGTCCGGTCGATGAACTCAACCGCCTGGTCAGGATCCGTCAAATGAGCCGCAACGTCGTCAACACCAACAACGTCCTCTTCAATTCCGCCCAATTGTCCAAGTTCCGCCTCCACAACAACGCCACGTTCATGAGCGTACTCCACAACCTCCTTCGTAACCCGGATATTCTCCTCGAATGAATGATGAGACCCGTCGATCATCACCGACGTAAAGCCGTCGTCCACGCACTGCTTGCACGTCGCAAAATTATCCCCATGATCCAGGTGCATCGCAACCGGAATGTCAGGATTCTCTGCCACGGCAACGTCGATTATCGCGCGAAGATAACTCATGCTCGCATACTCACGCGCCCCGCGGCTGATCTGAAGGATCAACGGAGCCTTCTCTTCCGCAATCGCCGCCACAATACCCTGAGTGATCTCCATGTTGTTGACATTGAATGCGCCGACCGCGTAGCCGTTTTTATAGGCCATCTCAAACATCTTCTTCGTGTCAACTAAAGCCATGCTTGGGGGTCCCTTTCTAAACAGGTTAATTGAAAACAATCGGGTCCGAGTGCACCGAGACACTCCATTCTTGCAGTTCCACCCGCGATTTCCGTGGCATTGTACAGTTTTTACGCGGCCTGTGTCAAATTGTTTGTAGACGAAAATGTATCCCCAACCCCCAGCCGGCACACCGCCACCTTCACGGTATTAACACCGACAATACCTCCGGCAGCACCAGCCAAAGACGCACCGCCCCTTCGGCTCGCCGCCACCGCTAATCGTCGATCACAATCCCGTCCAGCCCCGCATATTTCCGCCGCCCCAAAGCAAGCTCGTCAACTCCTTCCGGGAATATGCTGAAAACCACCGACTGACGATCCAGCGACTGATCCGCCGCAAACGTCAGCCCGTAATAAAGCCGGTGATAACGCCGCAGGATCGTTACCTCGCTCCGCACGTTCCTGCCGTAGTCGAAGTTGTACTCCTGCGACAAAGTCAGCGTGTACCGAGGCGTCATCGCATAAGTCAAAGCCGCAACCACCGAGTTCGAACCCTTCTGAAGTATGCCGTGCGGAGGCTCCGGATCCGTGATAAGCACCGGCCGAAGGTACCGGTTCCCAAGATAAACACTCACGTCGGGATACACAAACCGGCTCACGCCAATGTCGAACTGCTGCACCACACCCGACCGGATATCATAGTTCAGATCGCTCAATATCGAAGTCGTATCGCTCACCCGCCACGCATAATCGGCGTTGATCGTATCGCGAACGATCCCGAAATTCTGCGACGTCCGCCGCACCCCGAACGGAATCTGCGGGTTGTTCCAGATGAAATCCGCCGGCCCGTAAGTACGCGGATCGCCTATGGAACTCTCCGCATTATCCCGCACCCAAGTCGCGTCGATGTCCAGACGCATCCAGTCGAAACTCCGAAGGTTCTGCGGAGTCCCCCGGCGAGATTGCCACCGCTGAGACAACCCGAAATTGTAAAAATCACGCTGATCGAAAGTCCCGTCCGTAGCCGCATACATCGTCGCCTCAAAATGAGGCATAATAATATGACGCATACCGTTCAAATCCCAGAACTCGGATTTCAAGTACTGGTCCTCTTTCCAGATCATCGTCGACGCACGCACGCCCACCTCCCCCAGCGCAACGCTGTCGTCGCCCGGCCGATCACGCCCGTCCAGGTCCCTCGTCCAGCCCCGCTGATCCTCGAACGCATAAGTACCCGCAACAAACGGAACAACCTTCACCGCATTCAAAAGCAGCGGAAGGTCGATCTCGTTCCGGCTGAACGCAAACGTATAGAAATCCTGGCTCACGTCCCCGGATGCCCCCGAACCCCGCCGATCACGCCAGCGACCGATCTGGGTATCGCTGTAAAACGTCAGCTTGTGATCCCAGAAACTCGCACCCGTAAGGTGATACTCAACCGTCGGAAGTTCCTCCGTCGTGCTCTCGAAGTCGTTGATCCTCGCCTTGCCCAAAAACGAAAACGCCCAGTTGTCCTTCAGACGCTTCAGATGAATCAGCGTCTCCTGAGCCTTCCCGTTATTGAATTCCGAACGATAGAACGACTCCAGGAAATTCTCGTCCGAAAGATAACTGATCTCCCCCGTAAGCTGCCAGTCATAAGGCAGATACTGACGATGCCGCCACGCAAAGCGACCGCGTGTGTCGTCCGGCGGCTCCAGATTCCTCCTCCCGCTCACACGCCCAAGGTCGTCTTCACCCTTATCCTGTATAATATAACCCATCATCTCACCGAAGTATGTATCGCGAACGTACTCCACCCCGGCGCCCACACCCGGACCGCGCTTGCTGAAATAATCCAAAGCCAGCGTACTGTCGATTCCCGCAGGCTCCTCGCGACCAAGCAGCCGCGCAAGATACCACTGCGTCTCGATCATCGTCCCGTAATCCGAATCGTGCCCAACCGTTATCCGCCTGATCGGAACGTCCGGCCTCTCGAAATCCGTCCGAATCTTCGGCCACTTGAATAGCGTCGTACCCTCATACTTGAACGCAACATCCCGAAGTGTAGCATCGTAACTGCCGTCGTCGAGCTTCTTGCCCGTCCGAGCATCGATACTCGTCGTATCCGTCATCACAAGCTTCGAAGCATGAACCGATACCTGCGGCAGATAAAACTCGCTCGTCGTCAGAGTTATGTCCTCCGCCTCGAAAACCTCCTCGCTAACCGCACGAAGCTTCGCCGCCCGAATATAAATCGGAATGCCCCTCGCAGGATCGAAATTCCGCATCTCAGCGTTAACCGCAAGAGCTCGACGCGTCTCGAAATCGTAGAACAATTCGTCGGCGCGAATCGTCCGAGGACCCTCCGTCATCACGATGTTGCCCTTGAAGTATACGTTCTTAACCGAACCCGCCGGCATCGAAGCCTCCGTCTTCGAACCCTCAGCAAGCGAAAAATCGTTCCCCTCGTAGTAAACTACCGCGCTGTCCGCCATGAACTCCAGAAGGTTGCCCATGTCGTCACGCTTCTGCCAAAGATAAAAGCGACCACGAACCGTAGCCACGCTCAGACCGTCCTCGCCCGTCGTCTTCTCGATCACAGGCGACGGATCCCACAGTCCCGCGATGTTAACCGGGTACTCAATCGCCGGCAGCTTTTCAACCTGCTCCATCGCCGGCTCCTCCGGCTTGCGACGCGCAAGATCCGGAGCAAAATCCCGAACCACCTCCACCACCTCCGGCACCTGAGCCTCACGAGCAATTGAAGGACTCGTCTTAACCGGAGCCATCACACCAACCGCATTCTGGTACAGCGGTATGTGCGGCAAATCCGATACCGCACCCATCCGGTGATCCTCC
>JAWLHD010000013.1:0-21312 GCA_041690555.1 Anaerohalosphaeraceae bacterium | reverse complement strand
CCGAAGACCCACAATAATCTTGCAAATGCCTACGGATACCTCGGTTATTTCGAAAAGGCCGTTGCTGAATATCGGGTCGCCATCCGTCTGCAGCCCGATTTCGTTGACGCATACCGCAATCTTGCCAACACGTACCTGCGTCAGGGCCAGTTCAGCAATGCCCTCGCAGAGTTGCGGACCGCACTTCGCCTTGCGCCCGGCGATGTCGACAGCATCCTGCTGCTCGGAGACGTGTATCGCATGATGAAGGACTACAGGTCCGCGATTGCCCAGTACATGCGGTCGCTGCAGATCGCCCCCCGCTGGTCTTCGGCACATACAAACCTGGCGTACTGCTATTATGAAACCGATTTCTTCGAGGATGCAGTTCGCCACTTCACAGAGGCGATCTCCCTGGATCCGTCGAACACGGGCGCCTACTTCGGACTGGCTCTTGCTTACGATAAGCTGGGAATGGTCGAGCAAGAGATCGAGGCGTACAGGCAATTGCTGATAGTGGAACCGGCGGTCCCAGCAGCGCTGCAGAACCTGGGTAATGCTTACGTAACTTTGAAGAACTACAATGAAGCCGTCGACTGTTATCGTCGGGCAATTCAGTATCAGCCCGAAAGTTCCGGTCTGCGATATAACCTTGGCGTAGCCTACGCCAATATGGAATCGTATGAGCTGGCCGTGTCCGCATATCTCGATGCAGTGCGACTGGACCCCAGGAATGCCTCGGCGCACAATGCTCTGGCAGTTGGCTACTATCTTCTCAAGGACAATGCCGCCGCGCTGCAGCACGCGCGAATCGCCCAAGAGCTGGGTTTCAGTGTGCAGAAGGAACTTCTGGACGTGCTCGAGAAGTCACAACGATAGAACAGGTGTGATGCTATGACAAAGAGAATTCGTCGATTTGTTTTCCTTGTTTTTTTTGCGACGCCGGCCCTTGTCGTTTTGGCAGGTATAGGGATTCACTTGTACGGCGGACGAGCCGCCAAGTACGCTATCGAGTCTGTCGGCGGACACACATTGAAAGTGGGTGTGAATGTCGAAGATGTTTCGCTGTCGATCCTTCGCGGGCGGCTGGAGTTGACAAATCTGGACATCGCCAATCCGCCCGGCTATCAGCACGAGAGGATGCTTCAACTTGCAAGCGGACGGCTGGAAACTGAAATGAAGTCGCTTCTGAGCGATACTGTTGCCATACGGCGGATGGACCTCGACGGCATTACACTGGTGATCGAACAGAAGGACATTGTCCAGAACAATCTCCACGAGGTTCTCAAGTCGCTGCCCTCGCCGGGCGAGTCCCGCCCGGAGGATGCAAACCGCAAGAAGCTTAGAATCGACACCCTCACAATATCCAACGTGAAGGTCCGCGCCAAGTTGCTGCCAATTCCAGGCCGGCTTGACACTGTCGATCTGACACTTGCGCCCATTGAGATGAAGAATCTGGGGCATGACAACAAACTGACGTTGCCCATCCTTGTTGCCAAGGTTCTGCAGGCCATTGCCGCAGGAGTTGCCGAGAAAGGCCGGAATATACTGCCCCGAGAAATGATTGATCCCGTGACGACTCTGCTCGGGAGCCAGGGAGTCCTCCTGCGAGACGCAACATGGCAAATCATCGAGAAAGGGGCCGAAGCGGGCAAGGGCCTCACCAATACGGTTGCCGAAGGTCTTAAGGGTCTCCTGCCCGGCAGAAAAGAGGACTGACTTGCTGACAAAACGGACTCCGGGCCTTCTACCACCTGCACAATGGGATTGATTTTCCGTCGCCGGACGCATACTATTGCTCGCGTCAAATTGACAATCCTCTTTGGGTCCAAATGGCGAAGGACATACTACAATTGGTGCAGGAAGAAGAAGAGCGGGCCAATCGCAATCGGCGCCGCGGCTGCATAATCTGTCCGGGCGCAATCGGTGACTGTCTCCTGACGCTGCCGCTGGCACATTTCGTTAAGTCAGCTTTCGATCTCGGGGGCATCGATTTTATTGGCAGAACCGAGTACATAGACTTCTATCCCGGAAGGACATGCATCGACGGCATAAAATCCGTCGAATCGATCGAGTTTCACCGCCTTTTCGAGGATCAGCGACTCTTTTCCGTCGAGGAAAATGATCAACTCGTGAATGTTTTTTCGCCTTATGAACGCATTATCAGCTTCATGGGCGACGGAGACGCCAATTTCGAGGCCAACTTCATCTTCACCGTCAATTGCAGCCGCCCTGCCGATGTTACAATCCTGCCGATTGCCGACAACAGCAGCTCTGATATTCATGTTAGCGAATTCTACATACGAGCCTATATGCGCGATCATGAAGCTCTGTTGGTTTCGCCGGTGTTCGAGGCCGCCGCCTGCTCACTGAGAGCGCATTTCAGCGACGCTCAGGAGGGAAGAAAGATCCTTGATGCCGTTCATATCGATCCTGACGATCGCCTTGTCGTAGTTCATCCTGGCAGCGGCGGAGCCGCCAAGTGTTGGCACCCCGACAATTTCTGTGAGGTCGCCCGACGATTGCGCAGGGACGGCATCCAGGTCCTGTTTCTATGTGGTCCCGCTGAAGGCGAGCGCATGGACTCGGAGACCCGCAAGCGTTTAGCGGACGTTGCCTGCTGCCTTTCCGGACTGGACTTGACGGCCGTTCTGCAGGTGCTTACCTGGGCTGATGCATACATGGGAAACGACAGCGGCATAAGCCACATGGCCGGCGCCGTCGGCAAAGCAGCGTTCGCTATCTTCGGGCCAACCGACCCCCGGCGCTACCGCCCGCTTGGACCGCGCGTGCACGTCCTCACGCCTTCGGCTGCAAGTTTCATGGAGCCGGCCTCCGGTGAGGCCGAAAGTATCCATAGTGCTTTATCGCGTATTCTGAATTGACGACGGCTCGCTTGCCGCTATAATCAGGTTTTTCTTTCATGCAGGATATATTAATGGCGGAAACTACGCTCCAGGAGTTGGCTCAGCGCACCGGCGGTCGCGTTGTGGGAGACGGTGCGACAGTCATTAACTCGGCAGCGACCCTCGAACAGGCCCGGCCGGGACAGATCACGTTCCTCAATAATCAGAAGTACCTGCCCCTCCTCAAGACCACGCGTGCCAGTGCTGTCATCGTAGGCGAAGAAATGGAATCTGCCCCGCCACTGCTCGTTTCAGCGGACCCTTACTACGCATTTATGCAGGTGGTGGTGTTTCTGCATGGCCACAGGCCGCACGCAGCCGTGGGAGTCAGCCCCCTTGCAAGCATTGCTCCCAACGCGAGAATCGGCGAAAACTCCAACGTCCACCCATTCGCAACGATCTCAGAAAACGCAACCATTGGGCGAAACTGCCATCTGTATCCGGGCGTGTTTATCGGACCCGGCGGCCGAATTGGCGACGACTGTATTATGTACCCGAACGTCGTAATCTACGACGGCTGTGTCGTCGGCAGCCGTGTTATCATTCACGCAAATTCCTCGATAGGCCAGGACGGCTACGGCTTCGCCACGAACAGCGGGCGCCACCACAAGATACCACAGATCGGACGAGCGGTTATCGAGGATGATGTCGAGATCGGCGCCGGCTGCGCAATTGAGCGAGGCACTCTCGACGACACGGTAGTAGGCCAGGGCAGTAAGATCGGGGATACGGTTACCATAGGGCACGGCACAAAGATAGGTCCACACTGCCTGCTTGTGCCGCAGGTGGGTATAGCCGGCTCTGTGACGCTGGGGCATCACTGCATTTTGGGCGGGCAGGTCGGAGTTGTCGGCCATGTGAAGGTCGGCAACCTCGTGAAGATCGGCGCTCAGGCCGGTGTGATCAACGACGTTGCCGACAATGCGACTATTATAGGATCGCCTGCGATCAGCGCCGACAAAGCTCGCCGGGCCTACAGCCTCATCGAACACCTGCCGGAGATGCGCAAGAAGATTCGCGCGCTTGAAAAAAGACTTGACAATCTCGACGCATCGGAAAGGAAGTGATGGACGCAACGAACGTGTTAGGCCTGATCGCCGGGGAAGGCAGGCTGCCCTACCTTATCGCCGACGGGGCCAAGTCCGCTGGCTTGACTGTCGTGTGCGTCGGGTTGGCCGGAAGCGCAGAGCCGGGATTGCGACGGCATGTGGACGTCTTCTTCAGCGGAGCGGTCGCCCGCCCGGGGGGATGGATGCGAAAACTGCGCCGGCATGGGGTGGCTCGGACCGTTATGGTTGGGCGTGTAGCGAAGACCAATCTGTTCATACCATGGCGAATCTTGCGATACATTCCCGATTGGCGGGCGGTTCGCATATGGTACTGGCGGCTGCGCGGTCGCGACAAACGAAATGACACCGTGTTGTGCGCAATTGCCGACGAACTGGCTTCTGGCGGCATTGTCCTGGAGGATTCGACCATGTATTGCAGGGAGCACCTCGCGGACGAGGGCCTGATGACGCGATGCCGACCCGGCCCTTCCGTTCAGACCGACATTGACTTCGGCTGGCCCATCGTGAAGAAACTTGGCGAACTGGACATAGGGCAGGCCATCGCCGTACGCGAGCGGGAGATCATCGCCGTCGAAGCCATCGAGGGCACCGCCGCAATGATAGAGCGAGCCGGACAACTGTGCCCCAAAGGAGGTTGGACGCTTATTAAGGTCGCCAAGCCCGGACAGGATCCCCGGTTTGATGTGCCGTGCGTGGGCCCTGATACTGTCAAGAGCCTCGCTGCAAATGGTGGAAAATGCCTCGTATTGGAAAAGCACAGGACCATCATAATCGACAAGCCGCAGACAATCGCCTTGGCCGATCAATTGGCAATTGCTGTTGTGGGGCATTGAATCGAATCATGGCGGCAAATTTCACAGCCAGTGATGATTATGTGCGAATCCGTGTTGCCGGCTGGCGGCTGCGGATGCGCAGAAATCTGCATGAAGTCTCCGAACCGATGCCGCCAGACATCACACATTTCGATGGTGTCCGCGGGCCTTTCCAGAAAATTCCCGCATCCGATTACGCGCGCGTGTTCAAGGGCTCGCTCAACATATCGGGTCGGCTGCACCATTTCTACCTGAAGCAGTATCTCTATCGCTCCGCATGGGATTTCGCCAAGCATGTTTTTCGTCCGGGCCGCGCCATGCGAAGTTTTAAAGCCACTCTCCTCCTAACTCGCAACGGCCTCTCCGCACCGGAAGTAATAGCCGTTGGCGAAGAGCGGCGCCTTTTGTTCTGCACGCGCAGCTTCGTAATTACCTCAAGCCTCCGGCGGGCATTGCCGCTGTACTTATGGCTTGGCAGGCTTGCCCCTGACGACCCCCGCAGCCGGCGAAAGCGCCGCGCCTTGCTCCGTCGACTCGGCCGAACTATCGGTCGCATGCATTCTCTTAACATATCTCACGGAGACCTTCGGCCCGGAAATATTCTCGCCTCCGAGGTGGGTGGTAACTGGACCTTCAACCTGCTCGATAACGAGCGCACCCGTCTGCATAGAAACCTGCCGCATTCGATGCGCATCAAGAACCTTGTCCAGATCGGAATGCTGCACGAGGAATACCTCAGCCAAACCGACCGCACGCGGTTCTTCACGGCGTATATCAATGCATCTGGAAGACTCAAGCCATCCGAAAGAGAACTCGCCCGCATCGTCCATCAGACCACAATGAAGCGTTTGCGGAGCAAACCCCACGTCCCCATGAACGCGATCTCAGATTAGCTTGCCTGCAGCGTCCTCTTGATCACTTCCGCGAGCCTCTGCCCCACCACAGCCACATCGAATTGCTCGGCGAGCGAGCGCCCGGCAGATCCCATCGCGCGCCGCATCTGGCGATTCTGCGCCAGCGTGCAGAGACTGTTTACCCATCCCTCAATATCCTTTGCAAGGAAACCTGTCCGGCCGTCCACCACATACGTGCGATTCGTCCCGACAGGCGAAGCGCAAACCGGCAACTCCGACGACGCATATTCCAGCACCTTGAAGCTGCACTTTCCCTGTGTGAAGGGGTCGTCGGGCAGAGGCGCCAATCCGATGTCGCATTCAGCAAGGTCGCTGAACCGCCGGTGCTGACACCATATTCTTTCTTCTACCGGCACGGACCCGCAATCCGGGAACGTGTCCCCCACGATGCGAAGTACGATATTCCCGACTCTCCGCCTGACCTCTATGATAGCCGGCAGAATTACTTGAAGATATTTCACAGTGCTTGCACTGCCGATCCAGACCAGCCGAACCAGTCCGTCATCCATCTCCTTCTTCCGCGCATACTTCAGAACCTCCAGCCCCAATGGAAGGACTACGATTCGATTGTTATGAGGGCGTCCCTGATCCGCCAGGTACTCGCTGCCGACCAGGAGCATATCTGCAAGCATGGCCGTTCGCCGGAAGGCGAGCCTCCGCGTCAGGTTGGGTCGCATGGGCCGATCGGCCTTGTACATGATTGCGTCATCATAGTTGAAGATGATCTTGCCTGCATACCGCCGCAGAAGGCGCGCATCAATCGGGTTGAAACATTTTTTATGGATGAATACGCCGTCGTACTCCCGGGCCCTGGCAAACTGGCGGCTCCGCTGCAACAAAGTATCGCCGAGCACCGTAACCTCACAATTGATCCCCGATTCGGCCAAAATATCAATGTAAACACCCAATCGCTGTCTGAAACTTGCACGTTCCGGATTACTTGTCAACACGAGAAGATTCACGCCTTTAGTTCCCCGCGTTCACAATCCGCCGGTGCGGCTTTCACTGCTTCCAGATTCAAACTGATCAACTCCGCGACCCCGTTTATCGACATGCGTTTCGACGCGCGATCAGGAACCTCATAATGCTCGCACTCGCCGGGCGTCCAGTCCCGGACGAACCAAAAACCGGCCGCCTTGAGTTCCGCCGTGAGCAACTTGCGATTGAACACCAGATAATGCACATTGTAATTATGGTCCTGCCCGCCCAACAAGGGCGCGAAAATTGCCTCGATATCCCGGTCGGCGGATTCGTACACTGCCACCAGTTTGTCGAAGTCGGGAACCGACACGCGAAGCACCCCTCCCGGCTTCAGCACACGGTACATTTCCCGCAGAACGTCTTTTAGTTCGCCGCGCCTGAAGTGCTCAAGCACGTGGCATACATAAATCAGATCAGCGCTGCTGTCGGCAAAATCAGGCAATGAACGTATCTGGTCTGTCACCACGTGGATGTGCGCCCAAGGCTGAGCGTCCACGTTTACAAAACCTTTGAGGTTCTTCTTGCCGCAGCCGATATGGATGAGCACTTTGCCGTCGGCGTTCACTGGAAGGCGCGGACGCACAACCCGCCTTCGCCAGAACGATAATTGCTGCTTGATCGCCCTGCGCAAGTTTCTTATAACTGCTGGCACGCGAAGTCCTCACGAGCTGTGTCAAAAAACAATATTGTCTGCGCCAGTGGAATATCTCCCGTGCGTTAGATGGGCATAACGTGCAGAAAGACGAACTTTCAGGCGTCCGTCGCAAACCTGCTCTCTCCTGAAGCCTGCGGTTGCAGGGCTACTTGGCCTCCGGCACGATCAACTGCGTCTCGTACAGGCTGCGGTACAACTGGCTGCTCTCGATCAGTTCGTCGTGCGTGCCCATAGCCGCAATCTGCCCGTCTTCCATTACCACGATCATATCCGCAGAAATCACCGTACTAAAACGGTGCGCGATAACAAAGCATGTTCTCCCGCCCATCAGTTCGTCCAGGGCGCGGTGAATTTTCGCCTCGCTGTCTGCATCGACCTGGCTCATTGCTTCGTCGAAAATAAGAATCGCCGGATCCTTTACGATTGCCCGCGCGATAACGATACGCTGCAGTTGACCGCCGCTGAGCCCCGTCCCATGCTCGCCGATAACAGTATCATAGCCGTTGGGAAGCGGCTCGATGAATTCGTGACAATAAGACCTCTTGGCTGCGGCAATAATCTCATCCTGCGAAGCCCCCTCTCTGCCATACGCGATATTCGCCGCGATTGTGTCATTGAAGGTGACAACATTCTGGGTCACCATCCCGATTTGAGCTCTCAGGCTTCGCAGCGTGGCATCCCGAATGTCGTTACCATCGATCAGCACCGCACCGCCGGCAACATCATAGAACCTTGGGATCAGGTTGATCAGCGTTGTTTTCCCGGAGCCGTTGGGGCCTACGACCGCCACGGTCTGCCCGGCACTCACCTTGAGGTTGACGCCCTTGAGCATCGGCTGCGGACTGCCAGGGTACTGAAAAACCACGTTGCGAAACTCAATCGTATTGCGCAGCGGCTTCAGATCGATCGCATCGGGCGATTCTCGCTCTACAGGCTGATCAAGTACTGCGAACACTCTCTCCGCGGCGGCGTTTGCGCCCTGCAGTTTATTCCACAAATCGCTTACTTTGCGAATCGATTCCGCGGATGTTCCCAACAAAACAAGCAGCGCCAAAAAATAACTCGGCTGCATGTTCTGATTGCATACCCAATGGGCGCCCACCAGAAGCGCGGCCGAACCGGCAACCATACCCAGCACCTCCATTAAGGGGTCGGTCGCCGCGTCCACCTTGGCGATTTTCAGTACTTGTCGCAGAAATCGCTTGTTAACGGTTGTATAAGCGTCTGTCTCATACTGCTGCCGATTGTAAACCTTGACCACGCGCAGGCCGTTAATCGCTCCCTGCAGTTTGCCCAGCATGACCGCGGCGCTAATCAGTGACCGCTTGGTCGCCTTGCGAATCTTCTTGCCAAGAAGACCAAACATCCAGATCGTGATCGGGGCACAGGTGAGGAATATCAGTGTAAGCTGCCAGTTCAGTACGAAAGCGCCTGCCAGGCAGAAGAACGCCTTGAGCGGCTCCCGAAGCGCCTTGCCCAGCAGTACCTTCACGCCGTTGCCCATACTTGCCGTGTCCCCCACGATCCGGCTGATAGTATCGCTCGTGCCGTGCTCTGAAAAAAAGCCGACGGGCATCTGCATGACATGTGCAAACGTAACGCGCCTGAGTTTGGACACTGCAACCTGAACGATCTTCTCCGCCAGATACCCCTGCGCAAATCGCCCAAAGCAGCGCGCCGTCGTCACAAAGGCCATCACAACGATGATGAAAACAATCGCATGCTGCTTGTTTGCACCGCCCTGGTCGCGGGGAAGCGTCGCCACCATTTTCTGGGCAAGTTCCATCAACCCAGCCTTAAAGGCTGCCGCTGTCTCGGTTTGGTCCCCGGTATCCAGCCGTACTTCTAACGACTCCACTCCGCCTTGTCCGTTATCTCGCAGCAACTGAACCGTTACCGGTTCTTCCTTCGATGCAAGCGCCAGGTTTTCCAGGAGCCTTGACGCCGGCACCAGGTCGCCATCGGAAGTGCGAAGCGCGCTTCCGGCCCCTATGATCTTGTCTTGCTTTCTAAGGCCAGCCCTGAACGCCCTGCCGCCCTCATCAACGTCGGTCACAAGCAGGTAATACGCTATGCCGTCCGCTCCCTGCATAAAATCCGTGATATCCGGCACGTAGAAGTCCATTCCGTACCGCGCACCGGACGTCTTGCGATCGATCCACCCGTGCAGTCCCTCCTCGCCCATCATGACCTTCAGAAGTGGAATAATGGTCATGAAACTAAGAGAAAAAAGCGCCGCGATCAGAAATGACATCATGACCACCGCAACTACGCGCGGCCACTGAGGCCAGATATATTGAAACATGCGGCGAAAAGCCCGTATGTTGTGGTCATCCATTAATTCTGCTCCGCGTCCTGCGTCGGCGACGGCGTTGACACTTTCTATGCACCGTATACGCTAATCCTGTTTGACGGCAATTCCGGCGCAGACCGCCTTCCGGCGCCCGCTTGGCCCGAAAAATCCAGCATAACCCGGTGAAACGCAAATAGCAAACCAATTCTCATGGCAATCCCTTGCGAAAACTTCGCATCCATTCAAGCCCCCCGTCATCGAACATTTCGCCCGCCGCCGGGTATCAGGATTGGTACCAGATATAACATATGGACACCGGACGCCGATTGCCATATAATATCGTACTTTACCTGAACTAACAAGTTTTTTCGCGAGGAGTCGCCCGGAAAAAAATGAATGCAACCATGACACACCTCGATAAACTGGAAAATCAGAGCATCTTCATCATCCGCGAAGCTTACAGCCAGTTTCGCGATGTCGCCATGCTCTGGTCGATCGGCAAGGATTCCACGTGCCTTCTTTGGCTGATCCGCAAGGCTTTTTTCGGCAAAATCCCCTTCCCGGTCCTGCACATCGACACAAGCTACAAGTTCAAGGAGATTTACGATTTCCGAGACAAGTATGCTCGTGAATGGAATCTCAATCTTTTTGTCGCCCGCAACGAAGGCGCCATAGCCTCGGGTCTCGGACCCGACAAGGGAAAATTCCGTTGTTGCACCGAGCTCAAGACCATAGCGCTCAAGCAGGCCATCGCGAAATACAAATTCAAGGCCCTCTACCTGGGCATTCGACGAGATGAACACGGGATACGCGCCAAGGAGCGAGTCTTCAGTCCGCGAGACGAGGATTTCGAATGGGACTACAAGAATCAACCCCCGGAGTTGTGGGACCAGTACAAAACCAAAGCGGCAGAGGAAGAGCATCTGCGGATCCATCCCCTTCTGGGCTGGCGTGAAATCGATGTCTGGGAGTACGTCAAGCGCGAGAACATCCCCGTTACAAGCCTTTACTTCGCCAGAAACGGCAAGCGTTTACGCAGTATAGGCTGCGAAACCTGCTGCGGCCCCGTCGATTCGCAGGCTGACACTATCGACGGAGTCATTGACGAACTGCGGACTACGAAGGTATCCGAACGCAGCGGACGCGCACAGGACAAGGAGTCTGATTACATGATGCAGAAACTCCGCTCTCTGGGCTATATGTGACGAAAGGCGCCGCAGCCGATAGCATTCCTGACGGACTGTATCCGACCGAACACTGTTCATGGAAAGCATCAATTCATCACAAGGATTAGAATGGACGCACTCAGCTTTGTAATTGTTGGTCATGTCGACCACGGCAAATCAACCCTCATCGGCAGACTCCTGTACGACACCGACTCCTTACCGCCGGATAAGATCGACGAAATTAATAAGGCCTCCGACGGTCTCGGGCGCCAAACTGAATTTGCGTACCTGCTGGACCACCTCGAAGAGGAACGAAAACAGGGCATCACTATTGATACAACCCAGGTCTTCTTCAAAACCGACAAACGCCGCTACGTGATCATCGACGCACCGGGTCATGTCGAGTTTGTCCGCAACATGATTACCGGCGCCAGCCAGGCCGAGGCCGCCGTTCTTATCGTTGACGTCGCAGAGGGCGTAAAGGAGCAAACAAAACGCCACTCTTACATGCTGAGCCTGTTGGGCCTGCAGCAGGTAGTCGTCGTCCTTAACAAGATGGATCTCGTTGATTATGCACAACAGCGTTTTGCCGCTGTACGCGACGAGGTCGCCGCATGGCTGGGCTCCATCGGCATACACCCTGAGAACTATATTCCCATATCCGCCATACGTGGCGAAAACATTACCACCTTGTCCGACAAAATGCCCTGGTACACAGGCATGACGTTTCTGGCAAGCCTTGACACATTGAAGAACAAGGTGCCCGCGGAGAATCGATCGCTGCTGTTCCCCGTGCAGGATGTTTACAAGATCGACGACAAGAGAGTTAACGTCGGCCGTATCGAAGCCGGTTATCTCAAGACCGGCGATGAGGTAATGTTGCTGCCCACCCGCCAAACAACCCGGATCAAGTCCATCGAGAAGTTTCTCGATTCGCCTGCCCACGCGGCTGCCGGCGAGTGCGTCGGCATAACCACCTCAGACTCTGTATTCCTCGACCGCGGAAACATCGTATGTCTGCCCGGCAAAGAACCGGTTCTAACCGACGCCGTTAGCGCAAGCATTTTCTGGATGTCGCGGACGCCGGGCCGCAAGGGTGAAAAGCTCACATTTCGATGCGCCACACAGGAAACGTCGTGCCGGATAGAGACCATTCAAAGAAAGATTGATTCATCTACGCTCAAGCTCCTGGCCGAAGACGCCGACGACATCCGGAACCTCGAAGTCGCTGAAGTAACCATCAGGACCAAGAAGCCTGTCGCAATTAAGGACTTCAATGACATACAGGAGATGGGCCGCTTCGTGCTCGTCCGTGACGAAAACACCTGTGCCGGCGGCATTATTAAACTTGCCGGTTCATGACCACCACAAAAGAGCATGACCAAATGAAAAGCAGAACAGTCATCATCGGACTCGACGGTGTGCCCTACTCAATGGTGAAGGATTTTGCCGCATCAGGCGTCATGCCTAATACCGCCCGTCTAATCGACGGCGGCTTCTTCTCTCAAATGCAATCCTCCCTGCCCGAGGTCTCCAATGTCGCCTGGTCATCCATGATCACCGGCAGGAACCCCGCCGAGCACGGCATATTCGGGTTCATGGAACTCCACGCGAACTCTTACAGGATGCGCTTCCCCAACTACAATGACCTGAAAGCCCCTCCCTTTTGGCAGACCTGCCGCGGCAAATCCGTCATCGTAAACGTCCCCTCGACTTATCCTGTGCGCTCAATCGACGGAGTTCTGATCTCCGGCTTTGTCTCCATCGAGTTCAACAAAAGCGTCTATCCGCCCGACCTGATTGGCACGCTCAAACAATTCGACTATCGCCTCGATGTGGATGCGCAGAAAGCCCACAAATCAATGGAACTTTTTCTTGATGACGTCGAACAGACACTTAAGGCAAGAATCACTGCCGCTCGCTATCTTTGGGATTACTGCGACTGGCAAAACTATATGCTTGTTTTCACCGGCACCGACCGTCTCCTTCACTTCCTCTACGACGCTTACGAAGACAAAACCCACCCCCACCATGCACCGTTTGTTGATCACTTTCGCACGATTGACGAGGTAGTTGGTGAGATCGCCTCGCGACTCGGCGAAACCGACCGCCTTATCATGCATTCCGACCACGGATTCGAACGACTCGACTATGACGTCTTCGTCAATCACGTACTGTCGCAAAACGGCTATCTGAGCTTCAGGCCCGGTGCCGACGCCGCCTTTGGAAACATCTGCCCCGGCACGAAGGCATTCGCGCTTGACCCGGCCAGAATCTACCTCAATTACAAAGGCAAGTACCCCTGTGGTTCTGTGGAAGCCCCGGATGCCGACCGCATACTCAGCGATCTGGAAACCCTTTTCGCAGCCCTAACAATCGACGGCCGAAAGGTCATTCGCAGCACCCATCGCAAGCAGGATGTCTACACCGGTCCGTACATGGACCAAGCCCCGGATCTGCTGCTCATCGCAGAACACGGCTTCAATCTCAAAGGAAAGGCCGCCAGTGAAAGCCTTTATTCCAAAGGTATCTTCACGGGCAAACACACCTATGACACCGCGTTTCTCCTCGCGGCCGGCTGCGACACATCCCGGCTTCCCCACCCCCCAGCCGTAAGCGATATAATCAGCCTTCTTGCCTGATCGCCTATTTGCCCATCAGTTGGTTGATGATAAGCATCTCTAGTTCTTCATAATCACGCTGGCTGATAAGATTGTCAATCTGCGCCTTGTCAAGGCTTCGCACTACGTCAACCAGATTCAGGAATATCCGGCGACTGTTGGCCAGGTGCTTTGTGGCGACTTCGGACTTCTGAGATCGCATGGCCTTGACATCCAGGCCGACGAATTCGCCCTTCTTCCCGAAATCATACGCATCGAGGATCCGAACCTGGTTGAACGCACGCCGAAGATCTACCGCACCAAACGTCTTGTCCTGGTCAAACTTCAGACCGTTCTGATCGTTAAGATGCACTGTGAATAGCTTGTTATAAGCCAGCGCAAAACCCATCTCGTCGGAAGGATCAAGTCCCGCAAGTATTGCGTGGGCGCTCTCTATGTTAACGCCGACCCGCACAGGATCATCCGTCAAAAAGCTGATTGCTATCGCGTGTCCGGTCGTCGGAATGTAAGCGTGGTCCATCGGCTCGTTGGGCTTGGGTTCGATGGCTATCCGGATCTTCGGATCGTAATCCAGCATGTCATTGATCGCCTCAACCAGACGATCCACCGCAACCTTGCTGTCCTTGGCCTCCCGAATATACGTTCCCTCGCGGGCGAGCCACAAAACGACCAGGTCCGTATCCAGCGCATTGGCAATATCGATACACCGCAGCGACCGCTCCCGAGCATACTGTCTGCACTCCGGATCGTTCGAAGTATATCCGCCGTCGATGGTTCGCGGGTCTTCCCAGAGCCGCGGCGCTACAAACTCAGCCACAAGTCCTTCGCCGTCCAGGGCGCTCTTGACCGCTTTGGCCTTCCGCGTGATCTGATCCCCTGTCAAGTCGTTCATGTCGGGCACCGCATCGTCGTCGTGAAACTGTACGCCGTCAAAACCCAACTGCTTGTACTCCTTTAGCTTCCCGCCGAATTCGATACCGCCCCGAACGGTGGGTCCAAACGGATCGGCGCCTTCATGAATGTTCCACGGTCCAAATGAGAAGCGATATTCTCCCGGCATCAGTCTGTCCTTTCAATCTGCAAGTACAACAACAACAAATTACTATCACACAAAGGTCCCGTGCACACATTCAGGCCCATTACTGGATCATTATACGACCTTCTCGTCCATTGTCTACACCGTTGTTGAGGCCCTTGTCTACCGCCGCAGAACGCTTGTATTGTGCCGCCGTTTATGGTATACAATCGTTCAGTGTCTATACCATGATGACAAAAACAGAGATTTGATCGGAGGAAAGCCATGCAGTGTTTGTCAGGTAAGTGTGTTCTGGCTGTGATATGTTCAGTAAGCCTTTTGTGTGTATCCTCAACTCTCGGACAGCAGTGGCGACCGCTCTTTGACGGCAAGACGCTGGACGGCTGGCACGTCCGCGGCGGGACTGCCGCCTACCACGTCGAAGACGGAGCCATCGTCGGCACAACCGTCCAGGGCAGCCCCAACACGTTCCTCTGCACCGAAAGCGACTACGGCGACTTCGAACTCGAACTGGAAGTCAAATGTGACCCAGCCTTGAATTCCGGCGTCCAGATCCGCAGCCACGTCACCAAAGAAAACCGTGTCTTCGGCTACCAGGTCGAAATCGCCGCCGCACGGACCGCAACGTCCGGCAGCATTTATGACGAAGGCCGCCTCGGTCGCTGGCTCTACCGCATCCCCAAAGACTCGGCGGGCGCCAAGGCCTACAAAGACGACGACTGGAATCTTTATCGGATCGTTTGCACCGGTCCGCGCATTCAGACATGGATTAATGGAGTCCCATGCACCGACTTCGTCGATACAATGGATATGACCGGCTTCATCGGCCTTCAGGTCCACAGCGTAGCGGGTGACCCCAAACTCCAGGTCCGCTGGCGCAATATCCGCATCCGCGAGACCGGCCGACACATATGGCGACCCCTGTTTGACGGAGAGACGCTCGCCGGCTGGCACTCGTTGCCAGGAGGTAAATGGCAAGTCCGCGACGGCGTCATAGTCGGTACAAGCCCCATTGACGAAACCCGTCACGGCCTTCTCATCAGCGACGCAGTCTACGGTGACTTCACCGCCCGACTCCAGTTCAAGGCCGTCAAAGGCAACAGCGGCTTCTACTTCCGCAGCGAAAAAGTTGACAGCGCTGTCGGTGTCCACGGTTTCCAGGCCGAAATCGACATCGCTAACGATGTCGGCGGGCTCTACGAAACCGGGGGCCGCGCATGGGTTGTCCAGCCCTCCGCCGATGAAGTCGCCAAGTATTTCAAACCGGGCGAATGGAATGAAATGACCGTCTCTGCGCGCGGCCGCCACGTCGTCGTCCATGTCAACAGGCAGAAGACCGCCGAGCTCATTGACGACCCAGGCCGTCTCAAAGGCCACCTCGCGCTCCAACTGCACGGCAGCCAGGACATGGAAGTCATGTTCCGCGACGTCGAAATCCTCCAGCCGCAGACCTCCACCGTCCATGTGCCCTTCAATGGAAGCGACCTCAACAACTGGCGCCTTAAGGGCAACAGACCCATGAGCGCCGCAAAGTGGGTTGTCGGAACCGCCGCACTATCGCCCACTGATCCCAGGCAGCTCATCTCAAAAGGAGACCGCGGCGACATGATCAACCTTGCCGAACGCCACGGCCAGAGTATCGACATCTATTCAGAGCAGACCTTCGGCGACTGCCGAATCGAGCTTGAAGTCATGGTCCCGCAGGGCTCCAACTCCGGCGCCTACGTCATGGGCGAATACGAAATACAGGTACTCGATAGTTGGGGCCGCCAGAAGATGGGCAGCGGCGACATGGGTGCGGTCTACGGAGCCGCCCCGCCGCCTGTCAACGCCAGCAAGAAGCCCGGCGAATGGCAGAAGTACGTCATCGACGTTAACGCCCCCCGTTATGACGAAGCCGGCAAGAAGATCGCGAACGCTGAACTCGCCAAAGTGCAGTTGAACGGCCATATCCTGCACCACAACCTCGTTTTGCCAGGCCCCACGCCCAGCGGCGTCACGGGTCGCGAAGCTGCAAAAGGCCCCATCATGTTCCAGGGCGATCATGGCCCCGTCGCTTATCGAAATATAAGAATCACCGAGTTTGCTGACGCGAAATAAATACAGAACCAGTGGTGTTGATCGATGCGCCGGCGCCCATGTTGCCGATTATGCGTGCGCCTGCGGCTCGCAGCCCTGTCGGCCCGCGCCCAATTGCCCGCATGCCGCTTTGATCGCACGCCCCCGTCGGTAGCGTATCACCGTCTCAATACCGGCGGCTGTCAGGATATCGCGGAAGTCATGAATCGTCCGCCGAGGACTCGGCTGGAACGCGCATGCTTCGTGCGGATTGTATTCGATCAGATTGACTGCCGCATCCAGGTCCTTCACCAGCCGCGCCAAGGCCTGTGCCTGTTGCTTTGAATCATTCAGGTCACGGATCATGCAGTATTCGAACGTTACCCGCCTGCCAGTGGATCGCTGATAGCGTCGTATTGAAGCCAATGTTCTTTCTATCGTGTATTTCCTGGCGATTCCCATAATCATCTGCCGCACATCGTCGCTTGCCCCATGAAGAGAAATCGCTAACCGCACCTGGAGGTGCTCGTCCCCGAACCTTTCAATGCCTTCACAGATGCCGCATGTGGACACCGTGATATGGCGTTGTCCTATAGCCTTGCCTGCCCTGTCATTGATTATGTGGATGGACCTGATAACGTTGTCGTAATTGTCAAAGGGCTCGCCCATCCCCATATAAACCACGTTGTTGATCTTGCCGAACTGAACGGCCGCCTGGTTCACCTGGTCGGCTATCTCCCCCGCCGTGAGGTCCCGTGCAAACTTAAGCTGTCCCGTCGCACAGAATTCGCACCCCATGCGGCACCCCGCCTGTGAGGACACACAAAGAGTCCGCCGCCCATCTTTCTCGTCGGTAAGCAGCACAGATTCGAATTGTACCCCATCGCATGCCGAGAACACGAACTTCGCCGTCCCATCAGGATCGATAAGCCGCTCCACCGCATCAAGTCGCGAAACGAAGTACCCCCCCGCAACCAATTTCGCGCGAAAGGCCTTCGACAGCGGATGAATGTCGTCGATTGAAGTAGCGTCCCGACTATGAATAAACGAAAAGATGTAGTCGGCAAGGTACTCCTTCTCCCCAAACTCCAGCGCCAACTGTTCGAGTTCCGTATGCGTCCTGTTCTTGAGGTCTCTGTCCATCTGCACATCATACCACATAATCGCCCCCTGCTACAGGCACTACTGTGCAAACGGACAGCAGTTCGGTCCAATGCCATAGCAGCATCAGGCGCACCGCACCTTTTGTCACCCCCGAAGAACTCATCACTATGTCATGTCGCCCGACCTTCCTCGAGGCCATCGAGCAAGTCGTCAAAAAACTCCCCTTCGTCATCATCTATATCGGCCTCTCGCTGGTGGAAAGTTTCGAGGTCATCGCCATCAAGGACGGCATCATTGGAGTCTTCGTTTACCGAGGTATCGTCAGAGCTGACCGCTGCCGCAGCCGTGTCCGAGCCGCCAGCGGCAAACTCAGCCGGGTGTCCGTCGATCTGGACGGCAAACAGCACGGGACCAAGTTGCAGCTTGTCTCCAGCCTCCAGCACCGCCTCGGTCACCTTCTTGCCGTTCACAGATGTCCCATTCCGCGAACCGAGATCGCGAACCCGAAGCACACCGCTGTCCTGGTTGAGCTCACAATGCTTGCGCGAAACAACCATTAGGGGTATGCAAAGGTCGCAATGCTGCTGACGGCCCACAATTGTAACTGTCTGCGAAAGAGGAAATGTCTGCGTCGAGCCATTCTTTTTGAAAAGGACCAGATTCACATTCATGCCGGTTTTCCTTTCAAAATGAACTTTAGTGTAATAAGTATAACCCGACGTGCCTTTTTTCGCAAGCAAGGAAAATATTTGCGCGGGACGCGAGTCGCCATCTGACCGCCTCCCCGTTGGCGCACTCGGCCGTGGCGCATACCGGTGCCCGGCTGACGCAAACACGCCCCCACGGATATGCTAAATCCCCCCGCCCTACCGCTTCCTCATCGACGGCGGCTTCTCGTTAAAGTTGATGAATTCGTGTATGTTCTCGAATTTGTTGACGTGATTAAGAATGTCACTATCGGTGTACCCGCGCAGGTAGTACTCCAGGTATGGTACCGCCGTATCATGTTCGACCTTCACGTTTTCACGTTTGCCGTACATGACACCCCTGTTTAGCGTACCGCCGAAGTACTCCAGTGATTTGCAGGAACTGTGAAAAAGACGGCTGTACTTCAGGTCTTCTGACCTGATCCTGCTATCGCCTGTATAGCAGATAATCCTCCCTGACGAGTTGCTTGTTTTGATATGCGGCTTGTATTGAAAAGTGTTGTCCGTGTATATCTCACCGCTGTAGTTCTTCAAAATTATTGCATCGGCAATTACCTGCCCGTTGGCGTAGTCGCTCAACTCGACCGTAGCCACTCCGGAATTGAAGTTGAATACGCCGAGAGAATGCCTCCCGGAACCCGATGCCTGATTGGCCAAAACCACTGTAGAACCGTTTGCATGGCGAATGGTGTATCTTGCATTCGTCGCATTTCCATATAAAGCCGGCCACGTGGCTAATACCTGATACTGGCCGGCCTGTTTGACGACGATTGTCCATTTCGCTGCTTTCGTACCCGAACCCCGCCACTGCACCTGATAGTTGTGCCCCACAAATCCGCTGCCGGCACTGCGAATGACCCACTCCCCACTATACTCAAACCGGTTGTAATGCGTGTCGGTGTTCCTGATGAAGTACTGCGGATTCTTCGCGGGATCGGGCGGCGAACCGCTGGCGCTGTACCACGCCGGAACGCTCAGACCCGGGAATCGCTGCACGTAGCTGCCGTCGGCCTTTTCAATTCTGTAGAGCGTCGAGTCACCGGGAATCTTGTACGTCAGATAGTAGTTGTACGGTGGATTACCTCGCGGATCCCCGAAATCATAAGGCATCAGGGCGCTTCGGCCGTCTTTCAGCACAGGCGCCCAGTTGGGATATGCGGCCTCATACTTGACGTTTTCGGGCGTGGCGGCAACGCAATCCGTCGAATACTTCACAAAGCGATCGTCGTCTACATAACGGATGCTGTCGATCGTCTGGTTCACAAGTTCCGACGAACTCACGAATGTCATCCCGAAGCCGAAGTTGGCATGGCCGACAAGCACGACATGCGCATCTTTTTCCTTAAGGGCGTTTTCCGTCGCCTGCGGAGTGTTAACTTTCTGTAGGTAGTACGTCATGTTTGAATTCGACGGCTTATACCTCCAGCCGTTGGTGATTTCAGTGGCGCCCAGATTGCGCATCACGTTCTTGATATCCGACAGGAAGTAATTGTTGCCCGCGTAGCCGTCCACAAGATAGATCGTTTCGGATGTAGTGGGCTTTATATCGATGTAGTCATACCGAGTCTTTGTATTGGCTCCTCCGGGACCGGTAGCCTTCAGCGAGACGGTGCACAGACCCGCCTTGGTATAGGTATGTGATGGATTGTGCTGGCTGCTCGTCTGACCGTCTCCGAAGTCCCATTGCCACTGTGTCGCTTCTCCGGTGGACTGGTCGCGGAACTGCACGGCAAACGGCGCCCCTCCACGTACTCTTTCCGCGTAGAAACCCGCCTTGGGCGCGTCCGACTGTGATCCCGGGGCGAAACGGACGGCGTCTGCGCAGGTGCTTGCGCTGCCGTAGCTGCTGGTGATAATCACGTTGTACTGCTTGCCGGCGACATATGAGTACTCGCCGATTTTGTTCCACCTTCCGCCGTTTGTCTGCTGGTTGACATACGCCGTCGCCGTGCCGTTGACGTGAGCAACCGAAACTTTGGCGCTCGTCGTCCGCGATGGCCATTCGGTCCACCACATTGATAATGTGTAGAGCCCCGTAGCCGGTGGCGTAAACGTCCATGTGTAAGTCGTGCCGTCTCTGCTGTACAGGGAATTTGCCCCGTAGTACTCCGATGCGCCTGAAGGCAGCCAGCTTCCTGTTGATGACGTGGCGGGGTCGCCATTGTCAATGATCACCGTCGAAGGTGTATCGGCTCCCTGCCCGAAAGTGAACTTCACCGCATCGGCACAGTAGCTGGTTGGCGCCGCCCCCGGTGCCGACAGAGTAACCGAGCCCTGCGCGCCCGCCGTGAAGTTATAGGTGCCCAGTGTATTCCAGCGGCCGCCGCCGCTCTGCTGATTAATGGCAACCTGGCTGGTCCCGCCGGCGTGTATTACGTAGACCGGAACCGACGTGCTTCGCGAAGGCCACTCCGTCCACCACATGGACACTTGGTAGTTGCCGGTCTGGGATGGGGTGAAATACCACGTAAATGTTGCGCCGTCCCGGCTGAACACTGAATCGGCGCCGTAGGGATTCGCCCCGCCTGACGTTTCCCAGCTACCGGTCTTGCTGGTCTTGCTGTCGCGATTATCGACGATCACCTCTACAGCCTGCCCCCCGGAACCGCCGGTGACCTGTTTGAACCAGACTGCATCGGCACATGTGCTGACTGTCGCGCCATACGCGGCGGTCATGATCACGCTGCCCGACGAATCGAAATAATATGTACCGAGGCTGTTCCACTGCCCGGCGCCTGCCTGCTGGTTGACCACAAGCGACTGGGAGCCGCCGCCGTGTACTATTTCCACGTCAACAACTGCTGCTCGCGACGGCCATTGAGACCACCACATCAGCACCTCGTATGCGCCGGCCGGTTTGGAATCGAATGCCCACCTGTACTTTGCCCCGTCCCGCGCCCAAACGCTGTCTTTGCCATACGGGTTGGACCCTCCTGATATCTCCCACGTACCCGTAAATGATGTGCCGACGCCACCGTTATCGATGATTACGTCGCCTGCCGCCACACCC
>JAWLHD010000012.1:0-21469 GCA_041690555.1 Anaerohalosphaeraceae bacterium | reverse complement strand
AGCGGTTGTTCGCGGCGGTGCGCCTCAAGCGGACGGGAAGGCGACGGTGATGGGTGCGATTGGGCAGGAGTATGTTTTTGCGCGGCGTGGACGGACGATGAATGCGGGTCGGATGGCGATTGTGAGATAGGAGGAGACGATGGCGAACAGTGGGATTGTGATACCGTTTTATGCGGCGAAGGACGGGACGCCTTTGACGGGAGCGGCGGGTGAGATGGCGTTTACGGAGCTGCGAACGGTTGAGGGGACGGACAGATTGAGCGAGGCGCCTGCTATCGTCGAGATCGGCGGCGGCTGGTATGCGTTCGAGGCGGCGTACGGGACTTCGCCTTTCGATGCAGGTGATCTGGTGGGGGTGATCGACGCCGACAGGGACGGGGTAAAGGGTCTTGCTAACGCGGAGAGGTACATTCCGGTGGAGGTGCGGCTGGACTTTTACGGTCTGGCGCGGCTGGTTAACCGGATGAGCCAGAGCAAGCTGAACGGCGACATGATCATTGAGGATGCGAGCGGCGCGGCGATTCTGAAGTTGGGTATCAGCGAGGGCGAAGGCGTGTTAGAGCGAATTCCGGGGGCGGTGGACTGATGGATGCGAGATTCTTTGTAGGGCTGTTCGAGGGTGATTCGGCCAACGGCGTGAAGCTGGGGATGGGGTTGACGTGCGGTGATTTCTGGCCGAGGCCTGGCGGGTGCCTGAGTCTGTATCGCGGGCGGTGGTGGTGGGAGATTGCCTTTGGTGCAATCATGGCCGTCGAAGATGCGGATGCGAAACACATAGCACTGCGTGCTGAGCATGTTGCTGGTGAGACTGTCTACTATGCGCTGAGGTCGGTCAACGGATGCGGCGAGGAGGACGCAGGTCATGGTGCGATGGTGCGGGCGACGTTTGATGCTGCCGGCGATCTGCGAGATGCGGTTGAACGGGATGTAATCGGATTGGCGGCGCGGCGGGCAGCGGGGACGGGTGTGCGGCTGAGCTGGTTTTACCGTCCGTACCATCGGCGTGTTGGGCAGTGGTGGTTTAAGGTGTACTGCGACGGGGCGAGGGGTGTGATGGATTTCGAGGCGCCTGGTGCAGCCGTGGTTTGTGCGGGGGCGGGGATATACAGCATTGTTTACGAAATGTCGGGGCCGGGGAGGTATCGATTCTGTGTGCGTCGCGAGTCGCAGGCGGGTGAGATAACTGGCGCGGCGGTGTTCACGGAGATCCAGGTGAGTGCGCCGGTCGCGGCGGATGTCGGGCAATTGAATGTGAAGGTTGTGTGATGACGAATCGAGTGGATTTCTATTTGACGCAGGAGCGGCGGCTGGGCGTGCCAGCGGGCAGGTGCGTTGTGTTGGTGGACGGTGTGGTGTGTCCGTACCTGTCGGTGAAGGAGATCGTGCGGTCGTGCGGGCCGGAATACGGCTGGGCACGGCTGGAGTACGAGCCGGCTCTTTGGCCGGATGGCGAGCCGGTTGCAGTCGAGTGTATCGAACGGATTGCAGGGGTGGGCAAGCGGGTGCGGGTGGAGGCGGTGTATGACGGCGGGGCGGGGTTTACGGCGGTGGAGACGATGCCGTTGTTTGCCGGGCGCATTGAGCGGATCGATACGGAGATCGGCGGCGAGCGGGAGGCTGCTGAAATAGTGGCGAGAGATTATGCTTCGCGGTTGAACCGTGTCACCGTTTTCGGGCAGCGTGTGATCGGCAGCGATGGGCGGTGTGTGCGGCTTGACGGCGAGGATCTGGTTTTCAATCGCGCGGGACTGCCGAATGCGTCCGGTTTGTTTGTGCAGCAGGCGGGGCGATGGTATCGCATGTTTGAAGGCAACCGTGCACGGTCGAGGCGGTGGACGTGTGCGGAGGCGGTGCAGTACCTGCTGAGCGAACATCTTTCGGCGGGCGAGATCGCGGCGCCGTGCATTGAAGAACTGGAGGGGCTTTTCGGCGGGCGGATTCTGCGGGCTATTGACGTTACGGGGATGAGCCTGCTGCGGGCGATTGAGAAGTGCTGCGCCGGGGCCGGGGTGGAGTTTCGTTTTGAGCCTTTTGAGGCGGACGGCTGTGAAGAGCGGATCGTGTTTTATCGGCCAGGCTTCGGGCGAGCGGTGGAGCTTAATCATCAGGCGGGCGGCGAGTCGTTCAGCGTGTTGCGCACCAACGTGCATCGTGTATCGAGCGTGAGGAGCTACCGGCCGGTGACGCATCGGTTCATGGGTCGTGGCGGGTGGAAGACGTATGAGGCGACGTTTGAGCTTGTGAAGGCGTGGGATCCTTCGTTGGAGGGTGCGGCGCGTGAGGTTTACTCGCCTTCGACAAATGCGGATTTTGCATCGGTGCGGGATGTTTACAGGCGATGGTGCCTCAACGAGGCGGGCGACTATACGGGTGCGCCTTATAATCGGGGCGAGGCGTTTGATTTGGGGCGGGTGTTCGAGGGTTCGGAGTATGTCCGGCGGCGTCGGCGGTTCGAGTCGTGTTTGAGCATGCACGACGGCAAGTCATTAGGGAGGCATCTTGAGGTGTCTTATGACGGCGGCTCGACGTGGGAGGAGTACACGGGCCTATTCGAGGTGCTGGATGAGGAGTGCGGCGTGCGGCTGAGCGGCGAGGAGCTTGAAGCGGAGGTATGGTCGGCAATTACGTCGGGGACGCTGCGGTTTCGCATTACCGCGGCGGTTGCAAGCGATTCGCGGCTGACGGTGAGTGTGGCGGATGGGCCGGTCGGTTCGGCGGTGGAAGTTGTGGAGCATATCATTGAGGCGGGGGAGTTTCAATACAGGAAGCTGTCGGCGGCAAGCGTGTTCGGCGGGGTTTTTGAGGCCGATGAGCGGGACGACAGCGAGGCCCTGCATTCACTTGTGCGGTACATGTGCGGCACATACGAGTCGGGTATCGAGACGATCTATGTTGAGACTCCTATAGTGGCACAGTTTTATCTGCCGGGCGATCGTGTGACGTGCGATTCGGAAGGGCGGGACGTATTGGGTATTCGCCGGGACGTGCGGAGCGTGTTGGTTATCGAGAGGGTGGCGGTGGACTATCAAAGGCAACGTACAAGGCTGCGAGTTTTGAAACGGAGGAGGATATGACGGCGGCAAAGACGGATGGGCGGGAATGGCATTTAAACAGGCAGGTCAGCGTGTCGGGGCTTATTGAGCTGGTTTTGTTGGGTTCGCTGATCATGGGGAGCTGGTTCAATCTGCAGCGGCAGCTTGACATTGTGAGCCATGATGTGGCACTGCTTCTGGAGCGGCAGAAGGAGTTTTACGGACGGCTGGAGAACCTGCAGGAGAAGACGATTTCGCATGATTATCGGTTGCGTGCCATTGAAAATCTGGCGAGCAAATAAGCGGTTAGCGATTATCGGATGTGTTTGGCGGTTAGAGTTTGATTTTGAGGAGGATGGTTATGAGGCGGCTGGTTGTTGTGCTTGTGCTTGTGCTGGTGGTAGTGATTGGATCGACGGGTTGCGAAGGTCTTCGGTTTGCTCCGGGGGAGGTTCAGAAGGCCAATGCTTATCTTCATCACAGGACTGCGCAGATGGCGGCGGATGCGGCTCGGGTGGAGGCGGTCTCGAGTGAGCTTGTTGAACTGACGGCACTGAGCGAGGTTCAGAGCCGGGCATTCATGGCGGATTACGGGTTACCGAAGGAACTGCCGGCGGCGGAGACAGTCGAGGACGTACTCGGCGATTCGAGCGTGGCGATCGCCGCGGGAGCGACGGCTTTGTCGGCGGAGCGGCCGGATGCGTGGTCGATAGCCGACGGCGTGTTCGAGGCGGCGATCGGGATTGCCGGTATTATAGGCGGAGCGTGGGGTATTCGGGCGGCCCAGTTTCTGCGGCGCAGCCGGAATACTTCGCAGGCGCTACGGGAGGTGATCCTCGGCAACGAGGCGTTCAAGCGGGCTCACAATGAGGCGGCGGCGGCATTCAAGAATGCGCACGGGAATCAGTCGGCGTCGACTCGGCAGCTTGTCAGCCAGGTGAAGGCCATGTAGAGGGAGTCGAGATCAGATATTGAGGCCGGTGAGATTACCGGCCTTTTCTTTCAGGGCGTCGTAATAAACCTGGAAGCGTTCCTTGAGAACGGGGAGGTGCTTGTATATTTCGTCGATGGTCGCTTTGAGTTTGTCCGCTTCGGGTGTGTTCTTTTCGGCGTCATCTATGGCTATGAATTTTTCGGTGAGGGCGTGAAGCTTCTGCTGCTGCTGCGTGATTACGTCGCGATATTGTTCGGCCATCTTGCGCAGGTTCTCTATGGCCATTTGCTTTGCTTTAGCGGTGATTTCAGGAATATTGCTGTCCTGGTCTACCTGGAACTGGCCGGCTACATCAAAGGTTTTTTGGATGGGCTGATTTCTAAGCTCGGTGGCTGCCTGGGCAACACTTTGAGCAGCGTCGGAGGCGCGGTCGGGAACGTGAATGCCGACATCGGAACCGGACACGGATGCTTCGGGCTGGGGGGTGTCATTGCTGTCGGGCTTTTTGCGACATCCACCAAGCAGGACAACCACGAGGCTAAGACAAATTATGAGGTTATGAGTTTTCATGCTCGATCCTTTTGCTGTAACTTCAGATCTTTTGATTGGTTCGGCGAACACGCCGTGAGTTCATCTCCTATTATAGCAGAGGGTTTTGCAGGTACAAACGTTTTTTGCGGGAGCATCGGTTAGAGATGATTGTCTAATGAAAATGCGGCGTCTCGGCCGTTCGAGCGGCAGTTTACAGGTCCGTTCGCGATTTTTTGTGGTTAACGGCGTGGGTACTATTATGAATGTAAAACAGCTTATGGCAGTTGCAGGGATTTTGGCGGTCGTTGGGGCCTGGAGCGGTTGTGCTATGCAGCCTGCGCCGGGCGAAGGCGAATGGGTGTCTTTGTTTGACGGGCGAACCCTTGATGGGTGGGTTCAGAGAGGAGGGGAAGCGAGGTACTTCGTTCAGGACGGCATGATTGTCGGCGAGACAGTTGCGAATACGGCAAACAGTTTTCTGTGTACTGAAAAGGAATACGGCGACTTCGCCCTTGACGTCCAGTTCATGGTGGACGAGGGTCTCAACAGCGGCGTGCAGATTCGCAGCCAAAGCAGGCCGGACGGGACCGTTTACGGATATCAGGTTGAGATCGATCCATCGTTGAAGCCGTACAGTCTCGATCCCAGGAACCTGATGGCCGACGGAAGGCCTGCGCGGCCGACGGAACCGCGTTCCTGGACCGGCGGGATCTTCGATGAGGGCCGGCGTGGGTGGCTTTATACTCTTGCAGACAACCCGGCGGCACGCGGCGCATTAAAACGGGAGGGTTGGAACCGTCTGCACATTGAGGCTATCGGCGATTCGATCAGGACCTGGATCAACGGCGTGCCGGCAGCGGATATCCGGGACGGTGCTACGCGGCGAGGCTTCATTGCGCTTCAGGTGCATTCAAGCGAGTCGAGCGGCCAGCAGATCAGATTTCGCCGCCTTCGTATCCGCGAGGTGGATGCGGCTCTGCCATGATACTTCGGGTCGGCGGCAATCAGTGCTGCCGCATGTAGTTTTCGTACGCTGCCTCCAATCTCATCTTGTGTCGGATTTCCTGTTCGGCGAGACCCATGAAAACATCCACGGCTTCCTGGGTTCGCGATGCTCGGATAAGGTCGATGTAGAGTCGGTAAGCGGCATGTTCTTTGGCCATGGCGAGCTTGAGTGCCTCGGGACATGTCAGGTCACGGGGCGGTCCATCTTCGAGTACGTATTCTGCGATCGTGCGGTCGGCCCAGTCCTTGTCGACGTCGACGGGCCTGCCCATCTTCATCATCTCCAGTTGGAGCTGGCCACGATGCTTCATCTCCTCCTGCGCGATTTCGTGGAAGAGCCGCGCGGTGAGGGGGTCTTCGGAAGCGGCGGCGACATCAGTGTAGAAGAAGTACGAGGTCTCCTCTTTTTGTATGGCAAACGCAAGGATATCCTCGACCGATTTGAATTCCAACATGTTCGTCCCTTCCCCTCAGGACCCGTTTTGACGCTGCTTGTGTCACTGTACAGATTATAGCATCGGCAAAGGAATGTACCAACGTTTTTAGGGTTCAAAAAAAAGGGGGGTTTTCGGAATCAGGCTGGATCTGCCTGGTTTTCTACGTGTTTGCCATTAGTGAGGCAGACTTTGGTGATCCATCTGAGCCCCCAGAAGGCTGTAACGAAGTTGGCGATGCTTGCGGCGGCGAATATGCCGATTGGTCCGATGAGTCTGCCGACGAGTGCCAAAGGGACATATATGACAAACATGCGCGTCAGGGTGAGAACCGCCGAGGGCAGAGGCCGGCCAAGTGCATTGAAAGAGGAACTGGCGATCAGGACTATGCCTTGCGCGCCGAAGCTTATGGGGACAACGAGCAGGTATCGCGATGCCACGCGGATTACGTCCGGATTGTCGTCGAAAAGCCCCACCAAAGGCTTGCGGAAAACGGCGAGTATGATAGCGGCTGCGACGCCCCAGATCAGGGAGAATAGAAAGGCCATGTCGAGTCCTTTTCGCACTCGGTGGTGCAGGGCCGCTCCGAAATTCTGCCCGATAAACGGGGCGACGCTTGTTGACAGGCCGAAGAGGGTGATAAGTGCAAAGGATTCGATACGTCCGGCGACGCCGAATGCCGCAACGGCCGGAGTGCCGAATGTTGCCAGCATGGCGGTGATCATTCCGAGCGCGACGGGTCCGATGGCGTAAGTGCCGGCGGCTGGCAGGCCAACACGAAGGATATCCTTCCATGAATTGAGTATGCTCCGAATCATGGGCCGGCGAAAGACGAGCATTTTTTTGCGATAACGTAGGATCGCCAGTGAAGCGACCATCGAGATAGCGCGGGCAAAAACTGTCGCGATCGCTGCGCCCTTGACCTCGAGTCGCGGGAAGGGTCCCCAGCCGAAGATGAGCAGGGGGTCGAGGATGATGTTTATCACCGCGGAGACGGTCATTATGATGCTCGGGTTAATCGTGTCGCCGGCGGCACGGATGGCGTTGTTGCCGACCATAGGCACGACGAGAAACATCATACCGAGATACCAGATTCGCATGTAGTCGCGGACCAAGGGCAGGATTTCTTCATCGGCGCCGAGTGCGGTGAACAGGGGGTCGATGGTGAAGACTCCGACCAGTATGAATATGCCCACGAAGAGCAAGGAGAGCGTGAGGCTGTCGGTTGCGACGGTCTGTACTTTTCGAAAGTCTCCCTCGCCGATAGCCCGCGAGAGGACCGAGCACGTGCCGACACCAAGACCTACGGCGATACTGCCTACGGTCATAACGACGGGAAAGGTGAAGCTCAGGGCAGCCAGTGGACCCGTGCCGAGTTTGCCGACGAAGTAGGCGTCGGCGAGGTTGAAGGCTATGATGGAGAACATGCCCCAGATCATCGGCAGGGTAAGTGCAAGGAGGGTGCGCCCGACCGGACCTTCGGTCAGCTTTGCCCTGGTTGTGATGGTCTCGATATTCTCCAAGAAACCCTTTCCGGTATTCAGTCCAATGTTACGACGATTCTAAGCCTGGCGTTCGGAAAGAGCAAGTCCGGGGCATCGTTGTGTTCTACAATGCGACGATAGTTCTGCCTTGAAATGATCAGGCTTCACTGCACTTTTCCTCCAATCATCGGGAGCAGCACACTCCTTTTACACCGTATCGTCGGCTGGCAGCCGAGTCTGCGGGTTTTCCGCCTTTAGGGCCGCGACCAGGATTACTGCCGGCAGGAGACTGCATATTGCAACGGCTCCTTTATAATCGCCGGTCAAGTTGTGACCGAGACTGAACAGCCATGGTCCGACGGCGCTGGCCCAGACCATGACGGACATGTTGAGCCCGCTGATGGCGCCCAGATGTTTCCTGCCGAAGAATCGCGGCCATGCGATATTCAGCAGGGCACCCATCAGGCCTCCGGTGATGCCATAGCCCAAGGCGGTGAGCGTCCAGCCGATCGTGGTATGAAAGAACAGGACGCCGAAGGTTCCTGTGATCTCGGCCGCCATCATTGCAACGAGATGCCACTTCAGTCCGATACTTGTTCGGTCGTTGAGCCAACTGCTCGCAAAGCGGGCAAGCACACCGATAATTGACATCGGCCAGAAGATGGCCAACGTTGCCTGGCGGCTTCGTCCCATTTCGGCGCCGAGGTTTGTCAGGTGAAATGTAACCGCAGTGATTACCAGTCCATAGCTGGACAGGCCCAGACTGAACGCCCAGAATGTGAGTGTTTGCATTGCCTGGCGGCGCGTGAATTCCCGGCGAATCTCGGTGGCCTGTTTGGCTTTTCGATCAAGCCATGCGGGATCGCTCACGCCGTCCATTACCAAGCCGCACTGTTCCGGGTTGTCGCGATAGAATAGCCATGCGATCAGGCTCATTCCACCTCCAATAACGGCGGCCATTGCGACGCATGCCCCTTGCCAGCCAAGCCAGTCGATCAGCAGATTCAGCAGCACGGGGGCGGCACTGAAGGCAAAGGTTACGAAGATGCCTGAGATTGCGGTGGCGAGTCCGCGTCTATGGTTGAACCATTTGCCCATAGCCACCCTGCCGACCATAGTGAGCGTGCCCTGGCCGAAGAATCTCATCAGCAGAAAACAGATGGTAATGACCGGCATGGCCACCCAGACATCCGAGACAGCCATAATCTGAGAGGCGCCGATGTTGGCGATGGAATCGGACATGGATAGCAGGATGAGTCCGATGGCAAGTCCGATGGACGCAAAAACGGCCATGACGCGAACCCCGAACCTGTCGAGCATACGCCCGGCTATGGGCAGTATGGCGCCGCTTGCGACGGTGCCGAACATATAGGTGCGACTCAGTTGCTCCCGCGAGAGGCCGAGCGCGCCGATGAGGTAATCGGTGAAGACGCCCAGGCCCATCGTCTGTCCGGGAATGCTGCATATGATCGCCAGTGTGCTGACGGCGGCAATGACCCATCCGTAGAATACGGGGCATCTGCTTACTGAAAAGGGAATCTTTGCGAAATCCTGAGCAGCCACTATCGGTTCGACGCCTTCCTGAAGTCCCCCGCGGGGGTGAATCACCTGCAACCTTCATTGTATGCGGATGGATCGCCGAAGGCAAGCGCGAGGACCGAGTTCGCAGGGTGAACGCATTCTCCTAAAGCACTTGCGGCGCAGGCGGCATTGGACGGCCGAGCAAAACCGTTCGGGGCCCCAGAGGCCAAAATCTCCCCCCCGGCGAACAAATGCTCCAAATTTCGGCGTCTGCCCAAACGGTTATGCTCTCCAAGGTCACTGGGGGGTGGGTTCGGGATGCTGAACCGCGGAGAATGCGCCAGCCCTGACCGAGTTCGAACCGCCGATAAGGCACGTTTTTTTGGTGGACTTGAGCGGCAGTTACAGTTACACTCTCGACCTTTTGCAGGAGCATTGTATGCAAGTTAATACGCTTGTATTGGGCGATTTTCAGACCAATTGTTATGTTGTGCGTACCGACGAGCGGGTGCGGAATTGCGTGGTTATCGACACAGGTCTTTCGCCGGAGCCGTTGGGTGATTTTCTGGAGGAACGTGCCCTTGAACCGGCGGCGGTGATATTCACGCATGGTCACGCCGATCATATCGCGGGCCTTAACATGCTTCGTCAGCGGTGGAACGGGATTGTCGCCATAATCCATGCCGCCGATGCGGCGATGCTTACCAATCCGATGTGCAATCTCTCCGTGATTGCTGGTACGCCGTTCAGCAGTGAACCGGCAGATGTGGTTATCGAGCGAGAAGGACCTGTGGAATACGCCGGCCTTCGCTTTGATATCCTTCACACGCCGGGTCATACTCCCGGCGGCATTTGTCTGTACTGTCCCGCCGAGGGGGTGGTGTTTTCGGGTGATGCGCTATTCGCCAGTTCCATAGGCAGGACGGACTTCCCGGGCGGCAACTACGAGCAGTTAATCGAGAGCATCCGCTCCCGGTTGTTGACGCTGCCCGAGGATACCGTTGTTTATACGGGGCATGGTCCGTCGACGACCATCGCGGACGAGAAGTACGCCAATCAGTACCTGGCCTAAACGGCCGTTATTTGCCAGCCTAACCGGAACCGCCGTCATCTTCCGCACGCGGCCTTTTAGCGACGAGCAGAACGATGAGATGGTGAACTATCCGGAATTGCTCTTAACTGTGCGTGGTGCACCACGATGGCGGGCTATTTCGCCATCAGCCGATTGGCGTCTCGGATGTCCCAGGCGGTAAGCGAGGCTCCGCGGCGGATGTAAAGTACCCCGTCGGCAATTGCGGGATGCGCGATGTGTCGCCCTTGGCCTTCTTTGACCTGAAATGAGCTTATGATCTGGAAGGCTTCAGGCGTCGGCTGCACCAAAGCCATATGACCGCTCTTTTCTTCGTAACAGTATAACATCCCGTCGGCGTAGATCGTTGAGCCCTTTGTCCGCCATTTCTCCTCGTACATGACCTTGCCGGTCTCCATGTCCAGGCACACCCAATCGCCGGCGAAGAGGTTGCGATAATTCGATCCGTATACATATCCGTCAACCTGCACAACGCCTCCGTGGTGGCAGTCCAATATCTCGTCGGTCCATTGGCGCGTGATTCGTGTGCCGTCGGTGCTCAGTTCGTACATTGCGCCGCCGTTGTTGTCGCCGCTTGTGGTGTAGAGTCTGCCGTTGCTATAGACGGGGCTGACGAAGTTAATCCCCTTGGCGTTGTCCTGGTAGTCGGCGAACCTGTCCCGCCACAGCAGGTACCCCGTTTCTGCGTCGACTCCCACAACACTTTGTTGGAGCATGGTGGCCACTATCTTGCGATCCCCGCGGTTTATGAGCACGGGTGAGCAGTAGGCAGCCTTGTCGCCTTTTATATCAGACTTCCAGATGGTCTTGCCGGTATTCTTGTCCAGCGCCACAATCGTTGCACCTGGTCCGCCGGGTGTACATACTACCATGTCATCAATGACAAGCGGCGATTCGGTCATGCCTAATTTTCCACAGTCAGCCGCAAAGCGTTTGACGGTGTCGACCGACCAAAGTACACGACCATCGTGTGCGCTGATACACACAACTTTTCCCGTCCCGCTGATGACATACAAGCGGCCGTCGTCCCAGGTAGGCGTCGTGCGGGCACCGGGGAAGAGTTTGTCCCATTCAGCGCCATAGCAGGTTTTCCATTTCAATCGGCCTGAGGTGTCGAAGGCGAAGACATAGCCTTTTTTGCCGTGGAGGCCGGTGGTGTAGACAGTCTGCTCCGCTATGCACAGGCTGGAACAGCCCTTGCCGAGTCCGTCGACCGACCAAAGCCGCCGGGGACCTCCCTTGGGCCACTGCTGCAGCAGGCCGGTTTCTTGTGATTTGCCGTCGCGATCAGGACCACGAAACTGCGGCCAGTTCGCCGACCAGCACAGGGAGTTTGCCGCGACCATCGTTAGAATCGATACAAAGATCAGAGTCGTGCTCATTACTGCCCCCCACGATTTCGGGTTGCGTATTCCGCGGGTCGGCATACTGTGCCCCTTGCAGCATGCCTTCGCCTTTCAACGCGTTACGCAACGCGACCCAGACATGTTCGGCAAATCAGATGAACGTGTTGAGATGCATAGTAATCAAAAACCGCACAGGCGCTGCAATCGACGCAGGTACCGCAGCCGTACTCGCCTACGGAAGCATCACTTGCGCAGTTGAGACCAAGGCTCTACGTTCGATTGGATCGTCCAGCGACGGTAGAGCTCTTTGAGCTCTGCAACCAATTCGGGATGTTTTGCGGCAAGGTTGGTCAATTCCGTTCGGTCGGTCCTGAGGTTGTAGAGTTCCCATGAGTTGGGGTGCTTTGATACGAGTTTCCAGTCGTTCTTTCGGACGGCGCGATTGCCCTGGTGCTCCCAGAAGATCGCATTGTGGTCGGTGCGGTTATCGCCTGTGAAGATCGGCAGGAGGCTTCGACCGTCGAGGGGTTCGATCAGTCGTCCTTGATACAGGGCCGGATACGTTGCACCAGCGGCTTCGTAACACGTGGCGGCGAGGTCTATTACGTGGCCGATCTGGTGGGTTAGTGCACCCTTGCGTTTGATTATTGCAGACCAGTGGGCTATCAGCGGTGTTGCGATGCCGCCCTCGTGGACCCACGACTTGTACAGTCTGAACGGTGCGTTTGATGCGTTGGCCCAGCTCAGACCGTAACTGGCGTAGGAATCAGGTGTGCCTGGCGGTTCGTTGTTTCGCGAGAATCCCAGCGGCCCGCCTTCGGCACTGCCGCCGTTGTCGGCAAGGAAGAGGACGAGCGTGTTTTCGAGTATGTTCTTTTCATTGAGAGTGTGAATCAGTCGGCCGATATTCTGGTCCATGCGGTCGATCATGGCGGCGTAGACGGCCATGCGCAGGTCCATGTCCTGTTTCTTCGCGGCGTCCAGTTTGTTCCAGTCGGCGGCCTCTTCGTCGCGGGGCGTCAGGGGCCAGTCGGCATCGATGAGACCCATATTCTTCAACCTTTCGTACCGTTCGGTGCGCACGGAGTCCCAGCCTTTCAGGTATTTGCCTTTGTATTTGGCGATATCTTCGGGAAGGGCGTGGAGAGGCCAGTGCGGGGCGGTGTAGGCGACATAGAGGAAGAATGGGTTGTCGCCAGCTTTGACGTGCTCGTTGACGTACTTGATTGCGTAGTCGGTGTAGGCGTCGGTTCCGTACCACTGACTGCCGTCGGTGTTTTTGAAAGGATAATACTCTGCGTTGCCGACCTTGCGGGGTCCGATTTCGGGGGCATATTCGGCGTCATCGATGAGGAACTTTCGGTCGCCGCGCTTCTCCAGGCCGAAGTAGTGACCGGAGGCGGAGGTTGCGCCGTAGTAGCGTGCGAAGCCTCGTTTGCAGGGCCAGCATTCGGGCTGGTTTCCGACGTGCCACTTGCCTACGGCGTAACTTTTGTAGCCGACTGTGCCGAGGACCTCAGCAATTGTCAGGCAGCGGTCGTTGAGGCGGCCTATGTAGCCGGGTTTGCCGTAGTCGCCCACCATGTGCCCTATACCCGCCTTGTGGGAATAAAGGCCGGTCAGCAGTGACGCCCGTGTCGGGCAGCAGCGCGCAGTGTTGTAGAACTGTGTGAAACGAAGCCCGTTTGCCGCAAGCTTGTCGAGATGAGGCGTGGCAATTTCGCTGCCGTAACAACCGATATCTGAAAATCCCATGTCGTCGGCCATTATGATGACGATATTTGGTCGCTTCGCAGCGGCCCTTGCCTGCTGTTTCTGAGCCTCTGCGCAAACAGGCAGATTCGGCATGATAGCGCCAAGTCCAGCGATCTTGAGGAAGCTTCGTCTTGTCAGTTTATTCTTCATATCCACCTCATTCTATATGATTGTGGACTTGAGTTTGGGATCCTACGCGAGGCCGGCTCTTTCCTTTGGGATTTCCGGGACTTCGTTTTTGGGGAGCCATTTTGCATGGTCTTTCTTAAGATCGGAATATTTCGGATCGGATGCGAGATTGGTCCATTCCAACGGGTCTGTATGGTGATCGTATAACTCTTCTGTGCCGTCGGAATATCGGATGTAGCGGTATTGTTCGGAGCGTGCGGAATGGTTCCCTCGGCCGTGCGTGGTTACACTGGGTCGGTTCCATGCGGCATCCGGATTTTCCAGAAGGGGTCGCAGACTGAGGCCCTCCAATTCTCTTCTGGGTGTCAAGCGGCAGATATCGACGAGCGTGGGGTATATGTCGATGAGGTTGACGGGGCGGTTGCAGCGTCCGCCGGGTTTGGTGATGCCAGGCACGACGAACATCAAATTGTTACGCGTCGCCTCCTCCCACAGGGCGAATTTGCGCCAGTGGAGTTTTTCGCCGAGGTGCCAGCCGTGATCGGACCAGAAGACTACAACTGTGTTTTTTGCGTAATCGCTCTTGTCCAGGGCGTCTATCACGCGGCCTATGCACTCATCCACGAAGCTGATCGATGCGAGGTAAGCCTGAACCGCTTTGCGCCACTGATTGTATTTGAGCACGTTGGCGTGATCGCCACCGCCGGACATTCTGCGTCCAATGGGGGGTATGTCGTCGAGGTCGTCTTCCTTAACCACCGGCATTGCAATCTGGTCCAAGGGGTATAGGTCGAAATACTGCTGTGGTACGTACCAGGGCAGGTGCGGTCGGTACATGCCGCAAGCCAGAAAGAACGGCTTATCATGCTTTGCCTTCAACTGTCCGATTACCCAGTCAGCGACCTGCCAGTCGCCCATTTCGGTTTTGTCGGCATCTACGGGACCCCAGTCGAAGTGCGCTGTCTTAGGGATTCCGTTGAGCGGTTTTTGCCTTGGTTCCGGATCCGGCGGCTTGTTCTGCTTTTGCGAGGGCCAGTACTCCTGCCAGGAGGCCGGGTCAGGGAAGCTTCCATGATAAATCTTGCCGCTGCCGACGGCTTTGTAACCGTGCGCTATGAAATGCTGCGGCAGTGTTACGGCATCCTTCAGCACCGGCGACTTACGCCAGGGATGCGGGTTATGGTAGACGCCGCTGGTCCACGGGCGGACGCCGGTCATGAGGGCCGCCCGCGACGGATTGCAGGCCGGGGCTGCGCAATGGGCGCTGGTGAAGAGCACGCCGCGTGCGGCAAGGCTGTCTATGTTTGGCGTCTTGACGTCCGGGTGGCCGCCGAGGCAGCCGACCCAATCATTGAGGTCGTCGACGGCGATGAAAAGGACGTTGGGCTTTTTGGTCGCCGCTTTTGCCGGTGTCGGCCAGGCCGGCATGGTCATCGAAACCGCACCGGCGCCTGCTGCCCGCAGGAAATCTCGACGCGTTGCATGCATGCTGTTCATACATTTGCCCTTAAGAATATGCGTTGTCAGTTGCCGTCCGGCGGCGGAAAGTCGCGGATCGGACTGTATCTTTTGTAAGTCTCGAAGATGTCGCCTGTGCCGAGGATGCGCGGATCGCCGGTTCCCCGCAGGTAATGTTGGCATGCAGCGGCCAGGTTTTTTCTGACTTTCGCGAAAGCCGGATCGTCAGCGAGGTTGTTCAGACAGCCGGGGTCCTTGACAACGTTGTACAGTTCTTCTGCAGGTCGCTTGTCGACGGCCAGGTGGAAGAACCTGCCCACGGTTGCGTCGTCGCGATGCTCGATGAGGTAGTCCATTGTTGGGCAACCGTCGATGTCGTGATAGCCGCCGTGCATTGGGCCCAACTTGCCGGGGGCGTTGTATTTGCGCGGGTCGCCGGCTGGCCAGCGTTCGGGGGTGAAGTTGTGGATATAGAGGTATTCCAGGGTGCGCATGCAGCGCTGAGGATAACCGAGGTTGTCATATCGCGAACTGGAGTGCCGCTCGCGTGAGCTGAAGACGGCTGTTCGCGAGAGGTCGACCTTGCCCTTCTTTTTGCTGGTGAGAATGTTCATGATGCTTCGTCCTGCCACGGGGTAGTCGCCTGTCGGCGGGGCGACGCCGGCGGCATCGAGGAAGGTGGGAGCCAGATCGATGAAGCCGACGAGGTCGTCGACAGTGCGGCCGGGCGGTGCGGCGGCGGGCCAGCTTATCGCAAGAGGTACATGGACGCCGTACTCATAGACGTTGGCCTTGGCGCGCGGGAAGGGCATGCCGTTGTCGCCGGTGACGACGATGAGCGTGTTGTCCAGTTCGCCCGCCTCTTGCAGTGCGTCGAGCATGCGGCCGAGATGCATGTCGAACCACTCGATCTCCACGTAGTAGTCGAGGATGTCCGAGCGGACCTCGGGCGTGTCGGGCAGGAAGGGCGGCACTTCGGCGTCGGCGAGCTGTTTGCCCTGCGCGAGGCCGATGCCTTTGGAGTAGACGCGGTGCGGTTCGTTGGCGCCATACCAGAAGCAGAAGGGCGTTCCGGCGGGGCGCCGGGTGAGGAAGTCTTTGAAGTTGGCGGCATAGTCGATGTTTGAAATGCCGGGTGGGGATTCGTTTTTTTGCATGCTGAAACTGTGGCCGGCGGGGTTGCGGGTGCGTCCAGAGACCTTCCAGTCGCCGGGTCCCCATCCCTTGCCGGTGAAGCCGACGAAGTAACCGGCGGCTTCGAGGAGGTCGGGGTAGCAGGCGTACTTGGCGGGGAATTCGCTTGCGTGGGTGCCGGCATGCTCAATCTGCCAGCAGTTGCGTCCGGTCAAGAGCGCCGCGCGTGAGGGGCTGCAACCTGGCGAGCCTGCATAGGCATTACTAAACAATACGCCCGATTTGGCTATACGGTCGAAGGCGGGCGTGTTCACGCCTTTGCAGCCGTAGGCCGAGGCATGTGGCCAGGAGTGATCGTCGGATATCGCCAGGAGGATGTTTGGGCGTTTCTGCGTACCTCGTGCCGCAGGCATTGGCCGAGCGGCATTGCATGGCGTCAGAACGCACGAACAGGCAGTAATCCCCGCCATCTTCAGGAAGTCTCGTCGAGTATGCTGCTGCATTGTCTGCTCCAATCACGAGTTCTTTGCTCGGCGGCCACCAACCGCGGGCGATCTTCAGTCGCCGTCAACGTCAATCGTGCTGAAGGCGGTTTCTGTTGCATGTGCCATGTACCCGTAGTAGCTAATCGTCTTCCAGGGCTTCTTGAACGGCGCGGAAACTTCCTTGCCGTCTATCGTCATGATCAAAGATCTTGCGGCCAGATCCACCGCTACAGACACGTCGAAAGTCCTGTTCTTGTCAAATGCGGCGGGCGTTCTGATTATTTGATCGCCTTGGGCGCCGAAGCTGCCATATTGTACGATGTATTCGCCGGCACCAATGTACACGCCGCATTTTATATGATCGTCGGGTCTGTCATTGGGTCCGAAGCAGATGAGGCCGTTTCGTGTTCCGTCGGTCCGCAGCGTCTTGAGTTTGGCGCGGAACACCGCTTTCTTTGTAAAAGTTCTGGGGGTCTTCTTGAGAGCAAAGCCGCTGCTTTGCGCAGCGATATCGTAGCCAAATGCGGACTTCTTAACCTGGGCACCATAAACCGCATCGAAATCCGGATGCGTCGTTTTTACGAGCCCGTCTCTCAGTTGTCGGGCAAGTTCGTCCGAATCGCCGTAGAGGGTACGAAGCCGCTTCAGCTCAACATGCATTTCTTTGACGACGCCTGCATAGGCCGGGTCGTCGTACACATTTCGCGTCTCGCCAGGATCCTTCTTGAGATCGTAAAGCTCCCACGCATCGATGTCATGGTAGAAATGAATCAGCTTATAGCGGTGTGTGCGGACTCCGTAGTGCCTCTTGACCATGTGTACCGCGGGATATTCGTAGTAATGATAGTAAATGGACTGTCGCCAGTCCTTGGGGGTTCTGCCTTCCAATATCGCCTTAAAGGAGCGGCCCTGTATGTTCGTCGGTACTGTGACGCCGGCGTAGTCGAGGAACGTGGGTGCGAAGTCGAGATTCTGCACAAGGTCGGCGCTAACCGAACCGCGTTTGATCTGTCCGGGCAGGCGGGCCACCAGCGGCATTCTCAGCGATTCTTCATACATGAACCGCTTGTCGTACCATCCGCGGTCGCCAAGGTAGAACCCCTGATCGGACGTATAGAACACCAGCGTGTTTTCGGCAAGACCTTCCTTGTCGAGGCAGTCGAGCATCCTGCCGACGTTGTCGTCCACGGATGCTACGCACCGGAGGTAATCCTTGATGTAACGCTGGTATTTCCATCGCACGAGGTCCTCGCCCTGAAGGTTGGCCTGGCGGAACGCCTCGTTCTTCGGCTCATATGCGGCGTTCCAGGCGGCGATCTGCTCGTCGGTCAGTCCGCGCGGCGGTGTGAGCTTAAGGTCGGCGTCGTTGAGATGCCGCTCGATCGTCATCTCCTGTTGGCGAGCTGCTGCGCTCTTGGTAGCGTGATCGTCAAAGAGCGTGTCAGGTTCGGCTATCTTCACGTCGTCATACATGGTCAAGTGTTTTGGCCCAGGCTGCCAGTTACGATGCGGCGCTTTATGATGATACATGAGGCAAAACGGCCTTTGGCGGTCGCGTCCCTTGAGCCAGTCTATGCAATGGTCGGTGATGATGTCCGTAACATAGCCGGTATACTTTTTACGTTCGCCCATCTCAATCATGACCGGGTTATAGTAATCGCCCTGTCCCGGCAGGATGTTCCAGTAATCAAAGCCGGTCGGATCGCTCTGGAGGTGCCACTTGCCGATCATGGCGGTCTGGTAGCCCGCCGCCTGAAGCAGTTTGGGGAACGTCTGCTGAGCGCCGTCGAACCGCCTGGCATTGTCGATATGTCCGTTGACGTGGCTGTGCTTGCCAGTCAGGATTACCGCCCGGCACGGCGCACAAATCGAATTCGTGCAAAAGCAGTTGTCGAACCGCATGCCCTCCCCGGCGATTCGGTCGAGGTTGGGCGTCTTGTTGATTCTGCTGCCGTAACAGCTCATGGCATGCGAGGCGTGGTCGTCGGTCATGATGAATAGAATATTGGGGCGTTTTACTGATGTTTTGGCCTGCTCTGCGAACCCGGCACAGCCGGTAAGAGCAACAGTGGCCGCCGACAGGCCCAGGGTCTTCAGGAAGTCACGACGATTGTATGCTTGACGATTCATAGTGCGGGTCCTTTATGTTATGCGTTTGCCTTTCTGAGCGGGATCTCCAATTGCGAATCGACAGGCTCGATGGCAGCTTTGTGTTTGGCGATTTCCAGCTTCAGGTCCTCGATCACATGCGGGTGCGCTGAGGCCACGTTATACTTCTCCGAAGGATCCTGCTCGACGTTGAAAAGAAGCGGCGGATCGTGCATTTGGACCTTGCCTGCGACGTACTCCGTCCTGGTATACATGTGCATCTTCCACGGACCTTTGCGAATTGCGCGAAGCTGCGTGCCGCGATAATAGTACATCACATTGCGTCGACTGCTTCCTTTTCCCATCAGGACATCGGCCATGCTCCACCCGTCGTATACGCGGTCTTTGGGCACGTCCGCTCCGGCCAGTGCGGCCAACGTGGGCAGTACGTCCAGCGTGCTGGTCATATCCGTGATTACCGTTGCGGCCTTGATTTGCCCCGGCCACCATGCAAGCGCAGGTTCGCGCACACCGCCTTCCCACGTGCTTCCTTTGCCATCGCGCAGCAGTCCGGCGGAGCCACCGTGCTCATTGAATACCAGCCACGGTCCATTGTCCGATGTGAAGATAACCAGCGTATTCTGAGCAAGGCCTTCGGTCCGCAGAGTATCAAGTACCTGGCCCACGCTCCAATCGATTTCGGTGATGACGTCGCCGTAGAGCCCGCGCAGAGACGTGTCTTTGAAATCCTGCGATGCGAACAGCGGTACGTGCGGCATCGTGTGTGCAAGATACAGGAAGAACGGCTTGTCCTTGGACTGTCTGATGAACTTGACCGCCTCCTGGGCATAGCGTTTGCTTATGGTATTCTGGTCGGCGGGCCGCTCGATAATCTCTTCGTTTCGCATCAGCGGGACGTTGAAGTATTCCACCCTGGGATCGATGCACGCGTCACGGTGGGCCCCGGCGACTCGGTCCATATCGTTGCTATATGGGATGCCGTAATAATAATCGAAGCCGTGGCTGGTCGGCAAGAACTGCGGGAGATGGCCGAGGTGCCATTTGCCGATGCAGGCGGTGGCGTAGCCTTGTGCCTTGAGCAGCGAGGCGATGGTGATTTCGCTTGGCGGGAGGCCGCCGCCGGAGTCGGGAAACAGGACTGCGCGTTTGTCGCTGCACATGCCGTTGCGGATGGGGAGCCTGCCGGTAAGCAGGGCCGCACGGCTCGGGGTGCAGACGCTGGCGGCAGAGTAGAATTGTGTGAGCTTTGCGCCTTCGGCGGCCATGCGGTCGAGGTGGGGAGTGCGAATGGTCGGATGTCCGAAGCATCCGAGATCGCCATAACCAAGGTCATCGGCGAATATTATCACGAAATTGGGCGACCGTTTCTCCGCGCCGGCCAAAGGCCTGGCCACCGCCGCCAAAACACTTGCACCCACCCCTTTGAGGAAATCTCGTCTATCCATCGTCTCGCTCCAGTCTGAAAGAAAAGAAAATACTGAGAATTCGTGCCGACTGGCGGCTCTCGGTCACACCAACATTCCGCATGTCTTACTCATAATCCCATTTCAATATCCACGGGTCCCGCGTGCGTTTCTGGAATGCCTTGAGTTTGTCCTTCATTTCACCAAGTCTCGAGGCGTGGCGAGGATCGTCGGCCAGATTCTTCACCTCGTCCGGGTCTTTCTGCAAGTCGTACAACTCGAACCGCGGCCGATGCAGATAGGCGTCGACACTTCGCTTGCCGTAGACAGTTTCCCCACGCTTCACCACCCCCTGCCATGTCTCTGACGCCCACAGGTCGGATGCGAACGGGTACGGAAGCCCGTGCGCGATGTTCCAGATCAACTTATATCGCCGCGTTCGCACGACGCGCATTGGGTAATACATTGTTATTTCATGGAAGGTATGCGACGCATAGATTTCATCCCATCCTTTGGCCTTTGGGTCACGCAGCACCGATGCAAACGACCGCCCGTGGAATGCATAATCCTTCGGCGTTGCACTGCACAAATCCAGGATGGTTGGTGTCATATCCGCATAATTAACCATAGCATCGGTAACGACTCCTGTCTTGGACGCAAACGGATTCCGAACCACGCACGGCAAACGCATTCCGGGCTCGTACAGAGTCGTCTTGGCGCCCGGGAACGCAATGCCGTTATCGCTGATGTAGATGACGACAGTATCCTCCCATCGGGCGGTCTGCCGAAGTATCTCGATAAGGCGTTTCAAACCTGCATCGGCTCGCTGGACGGAGCCGTAGTACTTGGCCAGTTCCTCGCGGCACTCGGGTGAATCCGGAAGGTACGGCGGTACGATTACGTCCTGCGGATCGAACTCGTCCGAGCCTTCGCGCCGGAAGGGCCTGTGCGGCTCGGTAGTGCAGAAGTACAGGAAGAACGGCTTGTCTGACTGGGCGGCGATAAACGGTTTACAGTTGTCCGCTCCCTGAACCGGTGAACCGCCTCGAATAACCTGCTCGAACTGATATACTTCGTCGGGCGCAACATGATACTTGCCCCATCGCGCCGTTCGATACCCAGCCTCTGCCAGAAGGCTCGGAAGGGACCGAACGTGGGGAAACGTTTCGAAGTGATGATAATCGTGCTGATGTCCGTACTGGCCGTTGTAGTGGTTGTAGAGACCCGAGAGAATCACAGATCGGCTTGCGCTGCATGAAGCCGTTGTACAGAACGCGTGCGTAAATCGTGTGCCGTTGGCTGCGAGGTCATCCAATCCGGGCGTTTTGATGACAGGATTGCCGTAACACCCGGCGTCCGTACTGCCCTGGTCGTCCACAACGTACAGAATCACGTTGGGCCGCTTGGCGGCCCCTGCCCCTGCGGCATTGGCCGCATAGGGACCTACCGCTGCAGATACACCCATAGCCTTCAAGAACTCCCGCCTCGTCGATTGAAAACTGTTCATCACTGTTCCTCTCTTTAAGTCAAATTGTACTGGCTCACATCCTGACCGGATATTTCTGCCAGGGTACTGCGCCTGCCGCAATGATATGATTCCGCAGCGCCCCGAAAAGTTC
>JAWLHD010000011.1:0-21939 GCA_041690555.1 Anaerohalosphaeraceae bacterium | reverse complement strand
GCGAAGCGCAAAGGCCATCGCGGATTCGGCGTTGCAGTCGGCTCGCATGTACCAGCGAACGTACTGATTGCCGTCGTACAGCACCCGTGAACTGAAGCCTTCCAGCAGCCCGCAACTGCCGTCGCCGACCGGCCAGGCCTGCTCCGGGGCGGGCGCCACACGGTCGGGCCACTTGGCGGCCTCGTCCCAAATATGCCTCCAATCGTCGTGCATAAGCAGTCGGGCGTTGCGGTACCAGTCAACGCCGCGTATCACGGCCTGTCGCTCATGGTCGGCAGGCATTTTGTCGTCGCGTCCATACGACGCATGCACCGAAGGCTCGAACTTGAGATTGCTCACAAGCTTGCCGTCGGTCAGCCACTCCAGTATCTTCCCCCAGATGATCGGCCATGCGTCGAGCGGTGCATACCGTCCTGTAACGAACTGGCTCAGCTTGGTCGCAGCGACCAGGACATTGCCGTCATGCTCAAACAGTATCGGCTGTGCCGACTTCGGCACCCCATAGACCGCCGTGTCGAAACCGGCCACTTTGGCCACGACGATCCACGGCTCATCCGTCTCAAACGGCACGTAGTGGCAATCCTGCACCGCCACGATGCGCATGGGCTCAAGCGCGGCGCCGAACCGGTCCGTAGTAATCACGGCCCGCTCCCAGTGTGTGCGTTTCGGCTCTTGACCCTGGAGACCCGCAACCGATGCAGGATACTCGATATAGAGCCTGAGATTCTTCTGGCGCCCCTTGGCAAGAAGAGACGGCTCGATCTGAGTTGCCGCCGCCGGATAGCCATCTGCAAGAATCAGCACCGCCGAACCATCGGGGGCGCTCTCTATCGCCTCCGCATGACTATCGTAACGCGAACAACCAATACCGCTGAGCTTTAAGACGCCCAACAGATCATTGTCCGCTTCGCAGCTCAGGTGCAGTCTGCCATTTGCATGACACACGTTGGATTGAAAGGCCATGACAAGCGACACTAACGCCAGGGCCGCCAAACTCGTCCGGGGCGGCTTTTTACCCATTACCCTCTCCAGCAGACTTAGAGAAATTCAGCGTTCTTGCGATTCGGAATTCGGCCGTCACCGCAGCCAAATGTTGCCGTTTGCATCCTTGAAGTCTTCTCGCGTGTAGTTCACCGGACGCCATTTCCTGTGCCATTTCAACCGCCACAGATCCGGCAGGTACACGCCATCCACCGACATATCCATAAACAGCACCATGTTCTCCTTGCCATGCCGATCAAGGCAGACTCTGGCCATTTCACAGTTTATGCCGAGACCCCAGCCCTGCGGCGGATCGATATCGTCCCCCGAAGGAGGTATCATATCACTTTCACTCGGAAACGTCCCCGCCCAGGTACAGTCAAACAAGAGAGGAACACGCGAATCGCTTCCAGTTCCCCCAATGGTTCCCCAGGGTATGTCCGGGCCTTTTGTAAGCGTCCACGGCTCGTCGGTGGAATTATATCCGTACACATAGTGGTTTATGCCGTAGCTGCCGTTGGCCCACATCATGCCGTTATACGGACCGATTTCACCCTGCGGCGTCGGATGCAGCCAGCTCCTGCGGGCGCCGCCGTAATTACCCAAAGTCGATCCCGGCTCCCGATCCTTGTCCTTCAGCGCCTCGACACAAAAACGCATCTTGCTGATATCCTCGTAGTACGGTCTCAGCACGTCCATCCACATGTTGCCCCTCGAAGCGTAATCATTGTACCACAAGGGGAACTTCGAATGGCTGTCCTGTGCATAAGTCGCAAAAACGGTCGCCCAGCCGTGGAGGTGCGCTTTGCAGATCACTTTACGAGCGTGCCTCTTGGCCATGCTCAGGCCGGGCATAAGTATGCTCAGCAGCAGTGCGATGATCGCGATCACCACGAGCAGCTCGATCAGTGTGAAACCTCTTCGCGGATTAACTTCACACGTCTTCATGACATCACCTTCTTGAAGGTTAGGCAGTGTGGGGACCGCCCGAACCATCCGGCGGTCCCCACAGATTCCTGTTTTCATGCATCACCAAACGGCGCTCCGCCAAAGGCGACGCATTCTGCCTCTACGGGGCGATCATTGGCCTTTACGGCATAACACTGCTGTTTTCAAGCCAGTGAGCCGCAAGCGTCGCAAGGTCCAGCAGGTCGACTATGCAGTCATTGTTGATATCGCCGGGGATGTCGTAATAACAAGCCACCGTCAATATCGCCGGATCCGACTCTTCGGACCCTTCGGCGTTTTCCACGACGCAGGTATATGTGCCGTTGTCGACGCCAGGCTGTACTCCGGTCAGCACCAGCACCGGTGAATTGGCGCCTTCGATGGCCACGCCGTTCTTCTTCCACTGATACGTGATGGGCTCGGCGCCCGCGGCCGCCGCTACCAGAACCGCATCCGTAGTCGGCGGGGCGATCGTATCGCTCGGATGCTCGGTGATATAAGCCGGACCTTCAAGGTCGCCGTGCAGGGCAATCGCTTGCGCACGGGCGCGAATGGCATCTTTGGTCATGCCGGCGAAATTGTAAATCGCGACTTCATCGATATCGCCATTAATCAGGGACGTGGGCGAGGACGCATGGGTCTTGCGCACACTGCCAACGGCTATCTCCTGGGTGAGGTTCAGTACGTAATTCCCCGTGGCGGCCCTGTAGTCGAAACCCTCTATCTTGACGCCATTGTCGTAAGCCTCGATCTCGTCATCATAATCAACGAGCACTATATGACGCCACTCAGTCCACTCGTTGGGGTCATCATAGGTGAAGCCCTTGGTTCTGAATCCCTGGAAGAATTCCAATTCCATCGGGTTGTAACCGAAGATCACACCGGGCAAATTGCCTGCACCGCCGGGAATGCCGATTTCCATGATGTACCTGTTCGTAACCGTCGGATCATTCAGACGCAGCCAGAATTCGATGGCGAAAGGCCCGTTAGTGTTTATGGAATCAAGTGCCGTCGTGCCGAAAACATTCTCAAATGCAGTGACCGAAATGGCGCTGCCCTTCTGGTCGTGAGGTATTCTGACCGGCTGTGCAGCGGTGAGCATTCGGTTGCCAAGCATGGACATCAATTCCACCGCGGGACCTTCTTCTTCATCGAAGCTCCAGTACACCGTTGGATTGTGGTTGATCACGCGCATGCCGTAATCAGTTACGGGCGGCGCGCCGAAGACCTGCACCAGAGCGGCGGACGACTCTTCGCCGACGTCGTTGGCCGGGCTCGTGATGACGCACGAATAGACACCGGCATCGTCAGCGGTCGCTGCTTCGATCAAAAGGGTCGCTTCAGTTGCGCCCTCAATGGCGATACCGTCCTTCTTCCACTGATATGACAGCGGAGGCGTCTTGCCTGAGGCAACCACTGACAGCGTGCCCTCCCCGCCCTCGATAAGGATCAAGTCCGCCGGATGCTGCTGGATGATAATCGTGTTCGGATCGAGTTGGAAGAACTCCACCTCTGAAAGCATCGTCCACGCCTTGGCATAGCCCGGCTCGGCACTGATGAATTCCATCTTCACGTGGCGCCCTGGCGCCGTCAGGAGAATATCCTGCGTTACGGATTCCAGCTTGGCCGTGGTTGCCAGCAAAGCATTGTCAAACGTCCCGATCAGTTCGTAGAAATTAGGATCATCAGCCGAATAGATGGTTACCGTCAAGAAACCATAGTACGAGCCGAAATGGGTCAGCGAAATCGCATCTACCTCGTAAGACTGGCCAAGATCGAAAAAAAGCGTCGGCCCCGTGTTGGCGTCCAGCTCCCAGCCGACAGTTTTGTTGGCGCCCCAGTTCTCGCCCGCGGCGGGGACCACGCCGTCCGTCAGCTTGGTGCGGCCGGGGTCCTCCGGCCAGCCGGTGCCGGGTTCCGGCGTAAAATCGTAGCTGCTTACGGGAATCTTGTGAAATCCCGCGAATACCGGGCATGTCCATGCCGCGGCAAGCAAAAGCGTTAGTACTGTAAGGGTGGTTTTCATCAATTCTCCTTTCATTCTTGCGAATTATTTCGACAAGCAGCCCTGCCGCTTGCCGTCCTGCCGGAAACACTCGTACCGTTGTTACCCGCTAACCACAATTTCTTGCATGCCCAATCCTCCACTTCGAATTATATCCTCGATCTTCTTACCCCGGTCGGGACCGGTCCTGTTGACTCTTTTACAATAAAACCTTGTGACAAAGTAACGTGCCGAGGCTCCAGCCTGATCCCCAGGGGCCTTGCCTTGACGTCGTCCACGAGCAGCGACGCCGCCTTTTCACCGATTTCCACGAGCGGCGAAACAAGCGTACTGAGCCTGGGGGTGCAGCATTCGCAGACCTGCGTGCCCGACAGACCCACCATGCTGAAGTCCTCCGGAACACGAATCCTGTTTTCAGCAAGCCGCCGCATGGCCTCGATGCTGATAAGGTCACCCATGATCATCGCGGTGATGTCCAACTGTCCCGAAATAATTTTCTCCGCCAGGTTTCGACCTTCCTGCTTATGAGTGTTCCTGGTCAGGTCAACCGCAAGAGGGGTCAGGTTTATGCCGAATTCCTTGCAAACCTTCTTCTCAAGTTCTTCGCTGGCGTGATACTCCCCCACCTGCCAATGCGGGTAGACGCAGTAGCCGATCTTGCGATGGCCGTATTCGTAAAGGTGCAAAAGAGCCTGGCGGAATCCTGGGTTGAAATCAATGTCCACAGACCAGACATTCGGATCGGCGAACGATGCCCAGATTACAACAAAAGGTATACCCGACTCCACAAGCTTGTTTTGAACCTGTTTGGCTGTGTCACCAAGAGGATACGTAACAACCACCCCGTCGACGTATCGCTCGCGGAAACCGCGCGGCAGCTCGAAACCGCTGGGTGTCTGATAGTCCTCCACGCTGACCATGCACTCATAACCGGCCCTCTTGCAGCCGGCCATCAAACCCCGCAATACCGGAGACCAGAATATCGCCTCTTCCGGCGAGTCCATCCGTTTGTCCCATAATATGCCGATGTTGCGAGTACGACGAGTGCTAAGGGCGCGAGCAGATGCATTCGGGAAGTAGTTCAGATTGCGGGCTATCTGACGCACAAGCCGCTCGGTCTTGGCGCTGGCCACCCGAACGCCATTCTTTGGACTGAGTATGCGTGAAACCGTCGGAACGGAGACACCTGCCTGTTTTGCGATGTCCTGTAACGTTGCCAAGGATACTCTCTTTTACCAAAAATAACGTAAACGCTTACGTTTCAGGGGACATGCTACCACTTGCGGACCGATATGTCAATCCCGGTTTTTGGAAAAATGCCTAAAAATCACAAGCCATTATTGCAAAAGCACTTACAGCTCAATATATCGGCTCTTGCACCCCGCGGCTTACACTTTTGTACGCACTTTTCATAATTTTCAGCAATCGCGCTTGACACAAAGACGTGTCCCAATATACTGTCATCAACGTAAGCGGTTACGTATATCGCTAAATATGCAAGATTATCGCCCGATTATCGGCCGCTGAAGGCGGCCGAACTCTGCAAGGCCCGGGCAAACGTCAACAGCAGATGGCAGCCAACAAACCAGTTATACCCGCGGGAGGGCCTATGATGACTCGCATTATCTGTTTAATGTGCTTAACTTCTGTTTTGTGGACACAAACCGCCGCGGCACAACTGCCGGCGATCTATATCAGTTGTGCGCCGGACAACGATCTGTGCCAGGTGCTTCAGAGCAATGGCGTAGATGTACGCCGCTTTGCGGATGCCCGACAGGCGGTGCTTGCGGCGCCGGCCGGTTCGGGCGTCCTGATGCTTGCCGACGGTTATCCTGACAAGACAATAGAAGTCGAACCGTCCGTATTTGCCGCCGCCGCAGCCAAGAAACTTCGTATATACATTGAGTACCCAGCCGGCGTACCAGGTATGGAAATCTCGGCACCCAGGAGTGCGGGCATCGAACGGGTAGTGGTCTCGAGCAAGTTCTTCGAGCCCCAATTGCAGCAGTTGCGGATCGTTGCGATTAACGCCAAGCGCTTTGTGGCTATCGAAGCCGACGAGCCGCATCTCGTGATGGCGCGGGTGGCCGGTTTCGATACCGCCGTCTACGGGCTGCCGCCCAAGACACATCCGATCCTTGCCGAACATCCCGCCGGCGGGGTGCTAATAAGTGCAACGAAACTGAGCCATTTCGTTACTGGTCGATACGCCCCAGCCGACGCCGTCGCGGCAATGTGGAAGAGAATCCTTGCGTGGGCGGCGCCTGACCTGACTGTACCCGCCCTTCGCTGGACGGAGACCGTCAGAGCCAGCTACCGTGCTGACGAACCCCTGCCCGACAACTACCAGGACATCGCCGTAAGACGCGGAATTGAATGGTACAAGAAATCCAGACTGCTCGTCACGGAAGCCGCCGACAAGAAGGTAAGGGAGGCGATGGCGGCCAATGCCGGAGCCGAATTCCCCCCACCGGCCCCTGATGAGCCCTCCGGCGACGGCAAGTACGGCATCATGCAGTGCTACATGTCAGGAATCGGATTCGACGGCAAACAGAAGCGAAACGTCGTCAGGCGCGGCGACAACCAGTGCGAAGCAGGGATGACATATGCACTGGCGGCAAGATATCTCGGCGACAATAATTATCTCAAGGTCGGCTCAAATCTGCTGGACTATTATTTGTTCGATTCGGAGGCGCGAACCGGACCCCGTGCCGATCCGGACCACGGCGCATATGGACTGATCGCCTGGGGAGTGGACCATCCCGCCTGGTGGAAAGCCAACTACGGCGACGACAACGCCAGACAGATGATGGGCATCATGGCCGCCGCCGCCGCTGCCGGCGAACGGCGATGGGATGAAGCGCTTGCCCTCTGTATGCTTGCGAACATTCGCACTACCGCACGCACGGGCTTTCGCCCGAGCAGAATTGACGTCGGCCCGCTTACTGACAACGGCTGGCTGCATTACTTCAACGGCAATACCGTGTACATGGCGCCGCATTTCGAGGCGTATCTGTGGGCTTGTTTTCTCTGGGCGTATCACCACACCGGCGACGAACTCCTGTATGAGCGAACGATCAGGGCGATCCGACAGACCATGCAGAACTACCCCGACGGCTGGCGATGGACGAACGGCCTTGCTCAGGAAAAAGCCCGTATGCTGCTGCCGCTGGCGTGGCTGGTTCGCGTGAAAGATACTGACGAGCACCGGCAATGGCTGCGCACAGTCGCCGAGGGTTTGATCGAACTCCAGCACGAAAGCGGTGCAATCCGTGAGGAGTTGGGCAAACCGGGCATGGGTGCGTATCCGCCCCCGCCTTCCAACGAAGCATACGGCGGCAACGAAGCATCCCTCATTCAGAAGAACGGCGACCCCGTAAGCGATCTGCTGTACACAACGAACTTCGCATTCCTGGCGCTGCGCGAAGCCACCGCAGCCACGGGCGATCCATATTATAAGCAGGCCGAGGACAAACTGGCCGAGTTTCTATGCCGCATACAGGGCCGCTCTGAGGTCCATCCGGAACTCGACGGAGCATGGTTCCGCGGATTCGATTTCCAGCGATGGCAATACTGGGCCAGTGACGCCGACGCCGGCTGGGGAGCATGGTGTGCGATCACCGGCTGGACGCACCCCTGGATTACGTCGGTCTTGATGATGCGGCAGATGGATACGAGTCTGTGGGATCTCACGAAGAACCCCACTTTCGTCGATGAATACAAGAGGCTTCGACCCGTCATGCTGCCCGAAGACAAGATCGCCGCCGCCGAGACAGCCCGAAAGGTGGACAGGAGCATCGCCGACATTCAACTCATTACTCCGCTCGATAAGACCTACAGCGGCTCCAACGGCAGATACACGCTTATCGACGGGCTCCTTGCCGGCCCGGCGCATGACAGCGGTGACTGGCTCGGCTTTCAAGGAAAGGATTTCGAGGCGATTTTCGACCTGGGGCAGATAAACGCCGTCGACAACATCGAGGTGCAGTTTCTCCATCGACCGCCCTGGGGAATATTCCTGCCCGTCGAAGTAAGCTTTGAGTTTTCCTCCGACGGAACCAGTTTCGCCTCCGCCGTGCACGCCCGCCATGACGTATCGGAAAGACATGAAGAAACACTGGTCCGCACCATCGGCGTAAAGAACCTGGACCTGCAAAGCCAGTTCGTGCGCATCAGGGCAAAATCGCTGGGCAGGATTCCGCAGTGGCACAAGGCTGCCAACCAGCCCGCGTGGCTCTTCGTCGGAGAAGTAATGGTCAACCGAACCAAACCGCAACGCGTCTCGATCATCCCATATCCAACAAGAGTCGAGTTCGGCCAGGGCAGCTTCAAGCTAAACAAGAACACGAGAATCGTTGCCGACGCCCCTAACGCCAAAACCGCCGGACACGTCTCCCTCTTCCTCTCCATCGGCACGGGCCTTCGCATCGATTCCGTCTGCGCATCCCCCGACAAACCCACCGACAACACAATACTTCTGCTCATCGACGACTCGCTGAAGCAGCTCGGCGAAGAAGGCTACAAACTCTCCGTTAGCGACAAGGGCGTCACGATTACCGCCCCTGCGCCCGCCGGCGTCTTTTACGGCTGCGTGAGCCTTCTGCAGCTCCTGCCCACCGACATCTTCACCCCGGGCGGAGACCCCGGACGCGAATGGGTCATACCGGTACTAACAATCGAGGACCGCCCCCGTTTCAACTGGCGCGGCCTGCTCCTCGATTGCAGCAGGATGTTCTGGCCAACCGACGTCATCAAGCGACAGATCGACCTCGCCGCCATACACAAGATCAACAGGCTCCACCTCCACCTAACCGACGACCAGGGCTGGCGCGTCCAGATCGACAAATACCCCCGGCTCACCACCATCGGGGCATGGCGAAAAGAAAAGGGCTTCCGCCTCACCGGACCCGACAACATAAAGCCCTACGGAGGTTTGTACACCAAAGAGGACCTCCGCGATCTCGTCGAATACGCCGCCGAAAAACACGTCCTCATCGTCCCCGAAATCGAAATGCCCGGCCACATGGTCGCCGCACTGACCGCCTACCCGCAGCATTCCTGCACCGGCGGCCCCCACGAGCTCTGGACCACCAGCGGAATATCCAAAGACGTCCTCTGCCTCGGCAGCGACGGAGCTGTTCAGTTCGTCAAGGACATCCTCGACGAAGTTCTCGAAATCTTCCCCTCGACGTTCATACACATCGGCGGCGACGAGGCCCCCCGCGACCGCTGGAAAGAATGCCCCAAATGTCAGAAGCGTATCAAAGACCTCGGCCTGGCAAACGAAGATCAGTTGCAGGGCTGGTTCACCTCAACAATAAGCCGCTATCTCGCCTCCAAAGGCAGGCGCATGGTCGGCTGGTCGGAAATACTGCACGGCATCAGTGACGGCCTCCACCCCGGCGCGGTCGTCCACTCATGGCTCTCACCCAAATACGCGGTCGAAGCCATCACCAGAGGCCACGACGTCATCATGAGTTCCCACACCCACTGCTACCTCGACTACCCGTACAACCGCATCTCACTTGCCAACGCATACGGCTTTGACCCGATCCCGCCCGGCATCGCCGCCGCCGACCACAAGCGAGTCCTCGGCATCCAGGGCAACATGTGGACCGAGTGGGTACCGACGCGCGACCGCCTCGACTACCAGGTCTTCCCCAGACTCTGCGCCTACGCCGAAACCGGCTGGAGCCGCCCCGCCGACAAATCGCTGGAAGACTTCCTCGAACGAATGAAACGAAATTACAAGATCCTCGATCATATCGGCGTCAAATACTGCCCGCCCGCGCAGGACCTCAGGACATGGGGCAAGGTCGCGGGTAACTGGCTCGCCAGTCAGGTCTCACCCGACCCGGTCGTACTCGAATACGATGTCTCATACGCAATAGACTCCGGCGGCCTCTACGAAGTCATGGCCCTGTATACCCACGGCGCCCATGCCGCGGTCATCGAGTGGATCGCACTCGCCGAAAACGGAAGAGAGATACACCGCGATACCCACGAGGCCTGGAGCGGATACGAAAAACGAGACATCTTTTACAAGCTCAGACTCAATGAATACAAACCCGCCGCGCAATACAAACTTCGTATGAAAATCCATGTGCCTGATAACGGAACCGACAGCAATGGTGAGATTAGAATCAAAAAGTCCCATGACTGAACACCATCCCGCTCACAAGACCGGCCTCGCCCTGATCATATTGACGGCATCCCTCTGCTCGACCGTTTGCCGCGCAAACAATGACACAAAGACGAGTCTCACGCTCATCCCCCCATCGCCCGTAACGGACAAGATACAGTTGGACGTTCGTGCCGCCCTGTACAACCACGGACCCGCCGCACGGAACTATCACGTCAGCTTCTATCTAAGCGAAGAGTCAGACGACGCCCTGCTGCACGCCCAAACCGTCTCCGTTGCACCCCACGCATGTGAAGGCCTCCGGTTCACCTGGCCCACAGCCGGCCACGCCGGCAAGCACACCGTATTGCTTGTGGCCAGGTCCGATTCGCAAACGCTCCGCACAAGCCGTCCACTTGAAATACTGGCCTCCACGACAAGATCAACCCAGCGCATCGACGGCGCATGGTTCGAGTTCTATCATTGGAGCGAGTCCGAAGGACGCCTCTGGAACAGCGAGATAAAAACCCTGACAGATGACCATTGGAAGGAACTCATCACTGGCATGAATGACATCGGCATGAACATCGTCGTCATCCAGGACACGTACTACAACCCCGACCGGTACGTCGGCAGGCACACGATGGACAAAGACGGTTTCACCGGCCGGGCCTATTACCCGTCCGCCATGTACCCAAGACTATCCCGTATAGAAGCCGGCGATCCGCTCGAAGCAGTCCTCGCTCAGGCCGATGAACACGGAATGCACGTAATGGTCGGCGTCCACGGCTACGCATGGTTCGATTTCACCCCTGCCTCGCTCAAATGGCATAAGGCCGTAGCCGATGAACTCTGGAAAAAGTACGGCCATCATCAATCCTTCTATGGCTGGTACCTGGGGGAAATCGCCGGCAATCTCGGAACCGACGACTTCCGCAGGCAGCAGATAGTCGACTTCTTCCGGCAATTCACGCGGCACGTCCGAGCGTTCGCCCCGGACAAGCCCGTTATGCTGGCGACCAACTGCCATTACGTCAAGCAGGCGGAAGATTATTATCCCCGGCTGCTCGAACACCTTGACATCCTCTGCCCGTTCGCCTTCAACCGAATGCCTGCCAATGATGACTACACGGCCCAACAGGCCGCCGCCGCACTTCAGCGACATTGCGACCGGGCCGGCGCCCACCTTTGGATGGATATGGAAGTCTTCCTGTTCGGACCCGGCAACGAGTTGTTCCCCCGACCGATCGAGAGCGTAGCCGATGAATTGATGCAGTTCCCGAATTTCGAAAAGATACTGTGCTATTCGTACACAGGCCTCATGAATTCGCCCCGCCAGTTCCGCACTCCCGGCGGACCAGCCACCGTCGACTTCTACAACGACTACAAAAAGTTCCTTGCGGAGGGACCGCCCGACTTCAACGTCCGTCATGAGGCCGCCGGATGCAGCGTTGAATTCGTATCGAAGCCGGACTCTCGCTATTGCAAGGGTGACTTGACCGACGGCCGAATAGCTGCGCCTGATTTTCGTTCCGACGCATGGCTGGGCTTTGAAAACCAGGACCTCAACGTGATTGTGGATCTGAAAGAAATCTCGCGAATTGAGACGCTTCAGGCAAGATTCCTCAGGGACGACACCGCCGCCGTCGCCCTTCCTTCGCGAGTGGAATTCTCTCTCTCCCTCGACGGCAGCCGTTACGAACCCGCCGCCGTAATCGAGCACACCGTCGCCGGCGCCAGATTGGGTTCGTCCGTTCGTCTGTACGCCGCGGACGGCATTGACAAAACAGCAAGGTACATTCGCCTGCGCGCGCAGTCGGCCGCCCAATGGCTTTTTATCGATGAAATCATCGTTAATCCCGTGCAAAAACCCTGAAGGAGCGATTAGACGTCTATGAACTCGCGAGAACTGGTTATACATGCGATTCTGGGGTCGCCTATCGAACGTTGCCCGTGCGGCCCACTCGCGGTCCATTACACCGCAAGATTGGCCGGAGTAACTCTTCGCGACTACACGCTCGATGCAAAGAAGCTCGCCGCGTGCGTACTCCACTACTACGAAAAGCTGCATCCCGACGCCGTCTGGCTTTCGGCCGACACATGGGTTGCAGCCGAAGCAATGGGAGCAACGGTCGGTTTCATGAGCGACGACCAGCCCATGTGCGGAATCGGCGCACCGCGAATCAAGAGCTTCATGGACATTAGCCGAATACCGCAGCCAAACCCCAGCCGGCAGGGACGACTCCCGATCATGTGCGAAGCCCTTGCCATCGTAAAGGAGCAGCTCGGAGACAAAGTCTTCATCGTCGGCTGCTTCGATCAGTCCCCGTTTTCTCTCGCCGCGGCCCTGATGGGCGTCGAAGAACTTATGATCAAAGTAGTCGACCGTCCCGATTTCGTCCAGGAACTCTTGGAGCGTTGCATCGAACACGCCGTGGCGTACGCGCTCGCGCTGGCCGGCGCCGGAGCGGACATGCTCAGCACGGGCGATTCCGTCGCCGGCCTCGTGGGACGCGATATCTATACCAAAATCGCCCTGCCCGCGGAACGAAGAGTCTTCGAGGATATAAGAGCCGGATGTGACGCCTTGCTTTCGCTGCATATCTGCGGCGATACCTCACACATCCTCGCCGACATGGCCACCGCCGGAGCCGACGTACTCGAGATCGACTCCAGCGTCGATATAGCCGACGCCATCCGACTCGTCGGACCGGAAATCGCCTTGTGGGGCAATATCGATCCCGTCGCCGTCCTGGCGCACGGAACGCCGGAACAGGTAAGACTTGATGCCTCAAGGGTCATTAACACGGTCAGGGCGCATGCAAGAACAAGGTTCGTCCTGAGTTCCGGATGCACGCTGGCGCCGGATACACCCGAGGAAAACGTCCGGGCTCTCATTAACGCCGCCGCCGAGTCCGTGGCAAACCAGTGCTGAGACCGCTCAAACAAAAGCAGTTAACAAGAAACACTTGATTTAGTGGAGATTGGGATGCAGTTAACATCAAAGCTGGGGCTGACCGAGATGGACCGCCTGATCGTCGTCTATCGAGACGGGCTGCTGAAGGATACCCTTCCGTTTTGGATCGATCACGCGGTAGATCGTGAGTGCGGCGGTTTTAACTTTGCCCTGGACCGGGACGGCTCTCTGCTCGGAACCGACAAGTACATCTGGCTGCATGGACGTTTCGTCTGGCTACTAAGCGAACTGTACCTGCAAGTTGAACCAAAAAAAGAGTGGCTTGAGCTGGCCGAGCACGGAATGAAATTCCTGCTCGACCACGCCTTCGCGGAAAATGGAAAAATGTACTTCTCCGTGGATCGCTGCGGCAGACCCCTTCGCATGAGAAGATACGTCTTTTCCGAGACATTCGCCGTCATGGCTATGGCCTCCCTGTCGCGCGCAAAGAAAGATCCCGAACTGGCCCAAAGAGCCCTCTCGCTTTTCAAGCAGATAATTGAATACCACTCCAGGCCGGGAATGATCGAACCCAAGTTCGATCCCAATACGAGGCCCATGAAAGGCCTCTCTATGCCCATGATCATCATTTCCACCGCCCAGGTCCTGCGGCAGGCCGTCGACGACCCCGTTTGCACGGAGTGGATCAGCAGATCCATAGCTGAAATTGAAACCGACTTCATGAACCATCAATACCAGGCCATAATGGAAGTGGTCGGCCCCGACGGCGGGTTAATCGACACCCTCGAAGGAAGAACCCTCACCCCCGGTCATGCAATCGAGGTGGCCTGGTTTATATTGCACGAGGCGAAGCTCAGAGGCAACGACGCACACCTGACACAGATCGGACTGACGATACTCGAATGGATGTACAAGCACGGGTGGGACAGCGAATACGGCGGGCTGCTGTACTACACCGATGTCAAGGGACTTTCAGGCAGTGAATACTGGCACGATATGAAGTTCTGGTGGCCTCACAATGAGACCATTATCGCCTCTCTGCTGGCGCATTCCATCACCGGCGAAGACAAGTATCTGAAGATATTCAGGCAGGTGCATGACTGGACTTATGCGCACTTCCCCGATCCCGAGTTCGGCGAGTGGTTTGGCTACCTTCATCGTGACGGCACCGTCTCCACTTATCTGAAAGGCAATCAATGGAAGGGACCCTTCCACGTGCCCCGAATGCAGTTGTACTGCTGGAAGCTCCTTGAACAAATGAGGCGCGCCGAGTGTCTATGAACCAGCGACAACGTCTGTTTGCTGTGTTAAGGGGCGAGCCTGTCGACCGCATTCCCGTCAATTTCTACGAAATTGGCGGCATCAGAATGGATCCCTGCGACCCCGACCCTTTCAACGTCTACAACGATCCGTCCTGGAAGCCGCTAATCGAGCTGGCCGAAAACCATACTGACCTGATTCGAATGCGAAGCGCCGTCCGAGCCAATTCACACGAATCATGGGACGGCCCTCTTGCCTCGGCCGAGTCGGTCAGAAGCCTTTTTTTCAACACAGAACACAGCCTCGAAGACGATACCCGCCTCACCAGGCTCACGGTTCGCGTCGCCGACGCCACACTGACCTCCCTGACCAAACGCCACAAGGACGTCGATACAATATGGACCGTGGAGCCCCTGCTCAAGAATACCGACGATCTCCGTGCGTACCTGCAGATCCCCGATGAGGCCTTCGCCGAAAACGTCGAAGTATCCGGCATGATCCGCGAGGAAGCCGCACTTGGCGACCGTGGAATTGTGATGGTCGACACGGAGGACCCGCTGTGCGCCGCCGCCACGTTGTTCAGCATGGAGGACTTCACGATCATCGCCATGACCGAACAAACGCTGTTTCACCGGCTTTTGGAGAAGTGTGCCCGATTCATTCACGCGAGAACCGAAAAGGTGGCCCGAGAATTCCCCGGACGGCTCTGGCGCATATACGGCCCGGAGTTCGCCTGCCAGCCATATCTGCCTCCGAAACTGTTCGATGAATACGTCGTCAGGTATACCGGCCCCATGGTCGACATGATTCACGCACACCAGGGTTTTGTACGAATTCATTGTCATGGACGGGTACGCGCCGTATTGGAATCAATCGTCCGAATGGGCGCCGACGCAATAGACCCCGTCGAGCCGCCGCCCAATGGCGACGTCGATCTCGCCGACGTCCGGCGGCAGTACGGAAAGGACCTCGTCTGCTTCGGCAACATAGAAGTCGCCGATATCGAGAACCTTACACCCGCCGACTTTGAGAAGGTCGTCGGCCAAACGCTCCAAAAAGCCGTTTGCTGCCCCGGAAAAGGTTTTGTCCTCATGCCGTCGGCAAGCCCCTATGGCAGGAGAATATCCGAAAACACACTGGCGAATTACCGCCTTCTTGTTGATAAGGTTGCTGACTTTCGACAACACTGCTGATAAGGGATGCGATATGGAAAATCAGACCGCGCTGCATGAGCCGGATACGGCGCCAAGTGCCTGGTACCTCGGCATGATCTGCATGGTGGCTTCTTTGGGGGGCTTTCTGTTCGGTTTTGACACCGCCGTCATCTCCGGAACCGTCGGCATGGTCGAGCAGCTATTCGACCTGACGAAACTGCAAGTCGGCTGGTTCACCGGTTCTGCATTGATCGGCTGCATCATCGGAGCCGCTTCCGCAGGTGTCCTGGGAGACAGGTTCGGACGAAAACCCGTGCTGATTCTTGCCGCGCTTATGTTCTTCCTGTCCGCCCTCGGCTCCACTGTGCCTCCCACGTTTACCTTCCTGATCGTCGCCCGCCTCGTCGGCGGCGTCGGAGTCGGAACTGCTTCCGTGCTGGCCCCTTTGTTCATTTCCGAATTTGCACCCCCCAGGGCACGAGGCCGACTTGTGGCCCTCTACCAGCTCTCAATCGTCATAGGCATCCTGTGCGCATATTTCTCAAACTGGCTCTTGTTGGGCTTTTCGCAGAGACATGCAGGCGGCCTGTTCGTTAACGAATTCCTCTCGTGGCTCATGATCGAGCAGGTCTGGCGCAGCATGTTCGGAGCCGAAATGATACCCGCCGCGATGTTTATGCTGCTGCTCTTCGCTGTCCCTGAAAGCCCCAGATGGCTCATGAAGGCCGGCAGAAATAACAAAGCAATGGCCATCCTGACAAGGATCGTCGGACCCGCCGGCGCAACTTTGCAGATCGATGCAATTCAGCAGGCCCTGAACAAGGAAGAAGGAACCATAAGGGAACTCTTCAGGCCAGGGCTCAGGACCGCCCTCATGGTCGGCGTCGGACTCAGCGTATTCGGACAGCTCACCGGCGTCAACATCGTCGTATACTACGGACCGACAATCCTCGAAGAAGCCGGATTCGAAATCGGCGGCGCACTGCAGTACCAAGTGCTGCTCGGGCTCATCAATCTGGTCTTCACTATCGTAGCACTCAGCGTTATCGATCGACTCGGACGCCGACCCCTGCTCATCGGCGGAATGACCGTCGTTACCCTCGCACTCGCCGTCGCCGGATGGCTCTTCATATCCGGTGAAACCGCCGGAATACTTATCGTCGGAGCCCTCGGCATCTACATGGCCTGCGTTGCACTTTCCATCTGTGCCGTCATCTGGGTCCTGACGCCGGAAATATTCCCAAACTCAATACGTGCCAGAGCCGCCTCCATCGCCACGCTGGCAAACTGGAGCACAAACTGGCTCAGTGCATATTTCTTCCCCTCCTACGTCGCCAGATTCGGCATGCACACGGGCTTCCTTACATTCGCAGCAATCTGTGCGGTCGCAACCCTGTTCTTCTGGCGGTTCGTCCCCGAGACAAAAGGCAAGAGCCTCGAGCAGATAGAACACATGTGGCTCTCCCGAGACCGTCGCTAAACGCACATTGAGAATCGCGGATTATCGGGCGATCAGTCGAAACAACTCCCCCATGCGCAACGGACGCAGGAAAAAGACACTTTGAACACCCGTGATGCGCCGATGCAAAAAGGGCCCGGGCGATTTGCCCGAGCCCTTTTCCGGTTAAGTGTCCTTAAGCCCGCATTACTGGTTGCACACGTCAGCGGGCACCCAGTTGCAGTCCAGCCAGGCGGCTGCAAACACGGCAAAGTCGGCAAGGTCCACACGACAGTTGCCGTCGAAGTCCATCGGATCGATCTCCACGCAAATCGATTCATCCGTTCGAATCGCAGTGTACACAGCGGCCGCTTCGTACGCGTCCAGTGCATAGTTCCAAATCTGAACATCATCAAGCAGACCCACATACGTCGCGATAAGGCCCGTTTCAGTTTCCGCTCCGAATACAAGCGGCTGGGCATTTGTTTCGGCGCGGCGCATGTCGACTGCGCTGGCGTTATTAAGCCGTCCGTCAACGTAAAGCCGCATAACTCCGCCGACCGCGTCGTACGCAGCCACCACATTGTGCCACTGGCCGTCATTGACGGTTACATCGACCGACATGGTGTCGCCCCCGAACAGACCGCGAAGCATGCTCCCCGCGGCGGCGCCGTTGTGTGCCACCACAAAACCGCGCCACGTGCTGGCGGCTGATTCAGGAAGCCTGAGCTCCTTGCCAACAAGCGCACCCCAGCCGGGTTGCGTCGTATTGATCCAGGCGCTAACCGTGTAGCCCAGCGGATAGAAATTGAAGTCTTCGCCGCTGTCGGCGACCACGATGACATTTGGATCGCCGGTGAACTCCCATGCCTGCCCGGAAATACCCTCGGCATACTGAGTAAGAGCGGTCATGCCCACATGCGCGGGGTTCACTTCGCTGACCAGCGTGCCGTCGAACGTCCAGTGTCCCATCTTGCGCTTAACCACAACGAACATGTCGTTGCTGAACACGTCGCCGGCATTGTTGCTGATGCGGCAGTAGTACCATCCTTCGTCGGACAGCCCCACGTTATTGAGCACGAGCTGAGAAGTTGTCGCCGAGGCATTCTGCACGGCCTGATCGCCGCCCTGGACCACCTTGAACCACTGGTAGCTCTCAGCAGTCGCCGTATCGACCAGAACGCTGAGTGTCGCGGTGCCGCCCGCATCGGAGACCGCACCGACGGACTGTTCAACGATTTCCGCCAGGAGCAGTTCAGTATTAAACGACCATATCTCGCCGCGGACCATAGCGCCGCCGCTGAGCTCCTCATCGATGCGCCAATAGATGCGCGAATCAGACGGCAGCGGCATACCGTCAGCAACCGGATCATACGTCGTAACATCGACCGGAAGACGCCCGCGGTAAATCCCGCTTGCATCCGATGTTGCGGCCATGATTACAGCGTCGCGGTTAACACCGACGTAAACATAATGCCCCACGATGGAAGCATCCGTCTGGTAGTCATTGCTGACATCGACGCCTGTGTTCCAGCTAAGCACGTCTTCGGTCGTGCTGACGTCGACTGCATCGCGAGGAGGTGAAGGATTCCACGCGCAGTTGGTCGCAAGCCTCTGCTCCATCTGTACATTATCCAAATATATCCGTCCGTTCGTCGCCTGAATGTGAACCCACAGCGTCTGCCCCGCGGGCGCGTTCTGCGTCGAGAGAGGTGCGTTGAGGATGAATTCGTTCGCACTGATTGAGGCAAGGTCGGCGGCTACAACTGAGTAGCTGTCGATCAGTGAGGCAAACGTACCTAAGGTGACACCGTCGCCGGCATTGCCCGCGCTTCCGCCCGCATAGAGGCTTACCGTCACGCGATTGTTCTGGGGTGATCCGTAGCCGCTGCGGATGCCTATCAGCATACTGGCGACGTAATCACGCCCCGGCGTAACCACGCCGATGTCCTGATAATACGCAACACCCTGATCCATGCCCGCCCATCGCGTGCCGTCGCAGTTGGGCATGCCGATGCTCGTGCCGATTTCCCAGAAGGCGCGGGCTCCGGAGCCGCTCTGGTTGTCACCCTCTTCGTACCATTCCAGGACGTCATATCCCCAGTTGCTGCCGGGGTCGCCGACGCTTTCGAAACTCGGATTGCGAACAGTCAAGCCCTCTGCCGGCAGTCCCGTAGTGCCGCTGTTGATCTGAGAGGGGTGCTTTTCGGTTGTGAAAGACCACACGTCTCCCGGCCATACCGTAGGAGCAGGAAGATTCGGCTCAAGGGCATCGACGCGCCAGAAGTATGTCGTGTCATAGGCCAGATTCAGCGGCCCCAGAGTGGTCTGCGCCAGTTCGCCTGCCGCCAGTACACCGGGCTCTCCACCGGCCACATACAACTCGTTGGGATCCATGTACACATCATATCCCATCGGTTCAATAATGCCGGGAGACGACCAACTGAAGACCTGATCGATAGGCACATCTTTTGCACCGTCGGTCGGAAGCGGGCTGCCGGCTTTTTCAGTGAGTACAATCTGGAACCCGGCAATCGTGCCCCGGTTGCCCCCATCTCGCACGGGACAGTGGATATCGAGCGTCGAACCGGTAATGTCTTCAAACAAAATGGCGTTGCGGCCGAATTCAAAACCGCCCACGGCATTGTAACGCAGTTTCGGTCCGCCCGCCTTGGCCACGCCGTTAACAGTGAAGGTCCTCCAGTTGCCGTCAGTCGAATCGGCCGCGAGCAGCAGAATGACATGGTACTTTCCGTATGGAACATTGGTAACCTCAATGTCAGCACCTATGCCATCGCCCGCGACCGCTCCGTCGCCATCGTCGAAATAGCCGCGTGCGACCTTGCCGTTGGGGCTTGCATCGGCGGTGCCGTCACCCCAAGCGTTGGACACGGTGAAGTTGATCACTGCGCCGGTCGCTGCGCCGCTGTCGTCGACCAGCGCCGTGCCGGTGGCGTCAACCTGGATATTGTTCCAGTTGTATGCCTCGTAGCCGCGGGCGCCAGCCGGCTCATTGGGCTGAACAGTTTGTTCGGGACGCGGGGCCGACTTCGACCCTTCAGCCAGATTGACGCTGATCGTTGCAGCGTTCACACCCGCCGCCAAAACCACCACCGCTACCGCTACACAAAGAAACACCCTTTTCACTCTCATAACCGACCTCCGAAAAACATAAATCTCTGAACTGCTGCAGCTAACCATATAGCCAGGCAATCAGATACTGCATGATATTGAATTCTGCCCCTGAAAGTCAAGCCTCAACCAGCCCGCAATGCCGAGCCGCCCTGTTCGGCCTCTATCACCGATCCAGGCGAATCTCCACCGCCGTGCGACGCTGATCCCACTTTACCTGCTCCGATACCCCGTTTATCACCACGCGATCCGGGCGATTTCTGCAATGGATATGCGCACTCAAAAGAGGTTGACCGTCCAGTTGAACCTCCATATCTGGCCGATCCGTCGTGAATGCAGCATATACCTTGGACAGACTGTCGACCAGCATCGTCCCGTCGCGTCGAAGATAGCTGCCGCATGCAACGAAGCACCGCCGCACCGCCTCGGCCCCGTTCTCAAGGCGGCCCTTATCATATGTCAGCGCAAACATATATGCATCTGTCTCCCATCCGGCAATCGTATTACAACTGTTGCGGTGCATCTTTCGCCCGTCAGCCTGGAGGTTAAGCCACACATCCGTGACCAATTCGCGATCATAGATCCGCACCCCTATCGCATCCTGCCCTTTGAGCCTCTCCACGCGGGCCAAATCGCGACCCGGCCGTACAGGCATTATCAGGGTGATAAACTTCTCGTCGCGCCGAGGTCCGTCCGGCGATAGCGACAGGTAAACCACTTCAGTGTCAGGATCGTGGTCCTTCAGTCCGGTCTTCTCTGCAATCTGAATGCGCTCCGGAAACAACTGCTGCACGATCGCACGTGCCGAACCGTTTTCAATCTCAATCGTGCTGTCCGTTCTTTGTGCACGGCCTTCATAGTGCAGCAGCCACTCCAAAATGCCTGGTTCATGCACCCGCACGTCGTCGACAATAACAATCACATCAGCTACCCACAGAAAATGCCGGTAGTTGCGCGAGAACTTCCATGCCGTCGGCCCGGTTGCATCCGCAAAAACGTATTTCATCTCCGCACCGTTCAGCAGCCGGTGGACACCGCCGGGCGTAACGACTCCACGGTCGGGTCCGCCGCAAGCCTCCGGGTGCTCCGCCTGGCCGTCCACGAGAATAACGTTGTGCGCGCGGCTCGTACGGTAGTAACTGGTGTATTCTCGCCGCGAATACGAGCAGTTGCCCGAATCGATGATCAGCGGCTTGCCGCCGTGGAAAAGGACAAACGATCCCGCATCCGGATGCGCGTGATTCCAGGCAAAGCCCGACTTGACCGCAAGGAGTGTCGCGTCGTCTTCCCATGACGAGCGCATCATCGCCCAGCCGATGTCCTCATACGCCGTCGATGTCTTGGCCGCCGAGACCGAAGCACGACCTTCTGATCTGTAAACCAGCCCCACCGGATCGGTCGATGCCGCATCGGTCCGCTCGATGTACCACCGGTACTCCGGCTTGTCGAACCCGTTGGCGATCAGCAGACGCAACGTACGAGCAGCGCCCGCCTTCAGGCTGCCGTCGCCGAAGTTCACAGCCAGAGTGCCCTCGGAAGTCGGGTAACAAGTCTGCACGAAGAAGTCGCCCGCCTTATGCAGCAGCGGAATATCCGCAGGCTTGCGTGAGGGCAATGCATTGCTGAGGGCAAGGCGAAACAGAAGATATTCGCTGAGCGCATAATTGGCATAGTTGACGCTCTCATAGAAGGCGCCGTCGCGGTCGAAATTTGTGCTCTTGTTCTGCAGGATGTTGCCGGAATAATAGAACCACTCGGTGAGTCCCTCCTCAATCGCATTCGTCCATGCCGCGGCCCGAGGCTCGTCGTCCATGACAGCCAAAACCCCCATGCCCGCCATCGACACGCATACGCTCCACCAGTTGTGGCCCATTGAGTCCAGCGCATGGATCCGCTTGTCGCCAAGAATCCAGTCATTCAGCGTCGGCTCGATGCCTAAGCGTACGAGCGCACCGGCGATATCCTTTCGTTCGTCGGCCGACA